>JAKVBD010000004.1 GCA_022446985.1 Lentisphaerales bacterium | reverse complement strand
TCCACGGTGTGGCATATCAACTTATCCATTCTTTTAGAGCAAATTTCCTTAAGGGAACAAAGCTGGCAACAGCCATGTTTGACAGCATACGCTTGAAGCTCTTGAAAGTGGCTGGACGATTTGTTCTTAGTAAGCGAACTATCAAGGTTCATTTACCCGACAGTTCACCAATAAAATCTTTGTATGCAAGAGTGGCTGCAATCTCTGCTCAGCTAATGGTAACATGACTTTAAATGTGGCGGTGCCCTCCGCCCTGAAAATTGGGGGTAAGGGGGAATTATATCGAAATTGGACTAAAATGAAGTTAACAGTTGTAATTTAAGAAAAAATGAAAAATACATCGCAATAAAACTCTAGCAAATCAGTATTATTGTTGCTTAACTGATCACAAAAATAAGTTTATGAATTATTCAGGCTAGTGGTGAAACTATCGTTTTCGAAATCGATAAGAGCAATCCAGTTATTCTTAGAAGTCTAGTTACTGAATTTAATCAACGCTACGGAACTTCTCTCTAACATTCTCCCTAGCTGAATTGTTGTAAAGGTCACACAATGTGTGGCCTTTTTTTGTATAATATACCTGCGAGACAATCAATTAAAAAGCCCGCCAAGTAAATGACGGGCCTAAAAGGGGGGGTTAAAGAAGTTTACTTAGCTGAAAGTCTAACTCTCTTCTTGTCGCCATAATTACGCGAATCAAATTCAGCCTTAATCTCTTTATCATTAGCAAAGTTCTGAATAGCTTTTTCACACTCAGACTGTGGCATAGGTGGAAGAAGTACATCTTCCCCCCAACGCTTAACTTCTTTTGCGGCATTTCTGCACTGCATCTGAAGTCTATTTGGTGAAGATTTTGGCTTAGAGCTATTTTTCTCTGCTGCAGGCGCAGATATTGCCTCCTGCTTTGGAGCAGGTGACTTAGATTCTTGCTTTGGAGCAGAAGAAGCTGCTTCTTGAGCCTGAGGCTTGGAGTCAGCTTTTGCTGGAGCTGGCTTCGATTCATGTTGAGATGCAGTCCCTGTAGCAACTGCCGCTTCCACAGGTTTCTCTTCCTGCTTGGGACCTCTCTCACGATTATCACGGCGATTATCGCGACCACGACGATTGTCACGACGGTTATCGCGACCACGACGATTGTCACGACGGCTATCACGACCAATGCGAGGACGTTCGCTACGCTCATCTGACTCTCCTGGCGCAACGGTCACAACTGGATCTACTTTACCAGAATCTTCATCCACGTAGAGATTAATTTCTTCTTCTACAACATCCTCGGTCATAACAACTGTTTTTTCTACGTTATTATTGTGCCTAGGATTGTTTTTCTTTCTTTTGTTTCGGCGGTCATTCTTTGACTTTTTATCATAACCATCAACATCGATAATTACTTTTGGAAATGTATTGTCTTCCTTACGAAGAATTCTATTCATAAGAAGACCAACGCTATCCAAAGAAGAACCATTTCTGCCAATAAGGCGACCTGGCTCGTCTGTGCTTACGCTTAAAATAATATTTTTACCAGAAGCTTTATCTTTAACTTCTGCTTGTAGGCCAAGTAAGCCTACCATAGTCATAAAGACACTTTTACCTTTTTGACTTTGTGCTGTCGATTCATCCATTTTTCTTACTCCTAATATTCAGCAAACTATCCGGTAACTGTCGAAGCAGTTGTCTGTTCTTGTTTGTTTGCTTTTTTATTGCTCATATAATATTGCAAAATGCTCATCAAAGTTGAGAAGGTCCAGTATAAAGTCAGTCCTGATGGCATACCATAACAGACAAACAACATGAATACCGGCATGAACATCATGACCTTCTTCTGTGTTTCATCTGCAGAGCTTGGAACCAACTTCTGCTGGATGAGCATTGTTACAGCCCATGCTATGGCTAGTGGCCTAAACGGCAATCCGAATATGGTAAATACAGTATCCGGCTGTGACAAGTCTGCCACCCAGAGGAATTCACTATGCCTTAATTCAATTGCACCCCTTAATGCATTAAAGAGGGCAATAAATACCGGCATCTGCAATAACATTGGCAGACATCCGGCAACTGGGTTTACACCGGCATCGCGGTATAACTCCATAACCTTCTGTTGCTTAACCTGTGGGTTATCACCATACTTTTCATTAATCTCCTTCATTTTAGGAGAAAGTGCCGACATCTTTTTCATAGACTCGGTACTTTTGTTGGTTATGCGCCAGAAGAGAATTTTTATAATTACAGTTAAAAGGATTATGGCAATGCCATAACTTCCAACCCAGCCATATAGCATAAGCAGACCACGAAGCATTGCTTCTGAGATAAGGCCAACCCAGCCGACTTTCCAAAACATAAATAGATTTAGCTGCATGACACCTTTTTTACCGTGCGTCAATTCACTAAGTAAATCCAGCTTTTGAGGTCCAGCATAACAATCAAGTTCAACTTCATGTTGAGAGTTTGCTGCAACTGTAAAATCTTTTAAAACGCCAACTGCTGAAACAAGGTTAGCATCTACAGGCTCCCCTGTTTCTGGATCTTTTGATTTGTAGCTCTTGTACTGCATATATGAAGAGGCAAAGCCTTCTTCAACATCAACGATCCATGCAAAATAACGATTCTTTACAGAGATCCACTGATAGCCTTGTTCTGCTTGATCTGCAAAAAATTTACCCTGTCCACGCGGAAGACTATCTTTAGCCTCGGCTTCATCAACTTCTTCAATGATATCTGCTAAAAACTCTGATGTAATTCTCTCAGACTCTTTATTGTAAAGGTCTACGGCCTGGTCCATACCAGCCATCATGCCTACATCACCTAGAGCGATAGGCTTCATCTGCCCACAATTCACACCAAGCTTTGAAATATTTAGAGGCTTATCACCTGTATTGATGAATTTATAAGTGGTTCTTAACTGATAATTATCTAAGAGTTTTATAACTTGAACAACCCTTAAATCTTTACCAATAACAGGGCGAGAAATAACTATTTCAGAATCGGTTTTTTGAACTTCTGCTTGCCCATATCGCCAATTAGAAGCAATACCATTAAGAAAAAGACTAGGGACAGTTTCATCACCAATCATCACATTTGCAGAAGCTTCATCTTCAGCATCATTAAGAAGAATTTGTTTAATTCCTTCCTCTGGATCAACTGTAACATCAAAAAGTTTTGTTGATAACGTTACTGCTTCTAAATCAGTGAGCGCCTCTTTGACTTCAGCCTTAACCGGCTTTTTTTCAGTTGTAGTCTTTTCAACTACGCTTGGATTATCAAGATTTTTAACCTTTTCTGAGTTCCCTTGAGCAGCATCCCCAATTGCTTCAGTGTTCTCAACCACCTGTGCTGGTGGAGCAAATTTTTCATCTAACGCAGGCCCTACAAAGAAGAAGAATGCGAAAAAAGCAGCACCAAAAATAAGTGCTGGTCCTATATTTTTTTTATCCATTTAAATCCGTCTTATCATGTTTACATGGAGGTACTGGATCTATTGGGCTTCCTTTATAAAGTGGCTGACACTTCAAGATTCGGATAACAGTCAACCAAGAGCCTTTTAAAAATCCATGCCTCTTATACGCTTCTGCAGCATATCTTGAACATGTTGGATGAAATCGACAAGTAGGCGGAAAAAGAGGTGAAATGCACTTTCTATACAGCCAAATTAACAGTAAAACAAATTTACTTGGCAGGCTTTTCACTATATGTAGAAATCTCAACGAGTTTTTCCCGGTTAAGTAGATGAATGAGTTCTCTCTGAACTTCAATCGCACTTTTTTCCAAAAGATATTTACGGGCAATGATGACAAACCATGTATCTTCGGGTAAGGCTCCTTTAATATGTCTGTAAGCCTCTCTTACAATCCTGTAAGCCCGATTACGTTTTACTGCTCTTTTATGAAATTTCTTGGTAACAATTATGCCTAGACGTCTTTTACCATCCGGGGCTTTTGCGTGGCTTAGAACTATCATTTTACCGACTGTAGATGAGCCGGATTCTTTCATGTAGCGAAACTCATGGCCTTTGAGTATCCTCTCTGAATCTGAAAAAGTTGCCTTTCCCGTCTGTATCAGAGAGGGCTTCGCCGTATCCATATCTGAGTTCAAGCTGGCGCTGCCCCTGTCCAAAAAATACAGCTAATTAAGCAGTTAAACGCTTTCTACCTTTTTGACGACGACGCTTAATAACGTTTCTACCGCCACTAGTAGCCATGCGTGCACGGAAACCAATTTTTCTTTTTCTTCTAATTGTAGAAGGCTGAAATGTTCTTTTACTCATTCTCTATTTCTCCGTATATCTTGACTGCCTCTATGCAGTCATCTAACAATAAAATCTATAATTAATCAATAACCCTGATTTAGAAGGGTTACAAAAATAAGGGCGTACTTTATCACCAGTGTTAAAAGTTATCAAACCGATCAACAAATTTAGTCCAATTAATTAAATCAGTTTTCAGTATTGTAAAGATCCGCAGGTATTTTTGTTGAAAACTCTGCGTCTATTTCATAGAATTTAACCTGTAAATCACCCTTAGAGTTGGTGATTTTAACTTCTAAAGGAACCCAAACCTTGTTCTTTTCTGCAAAATCCTCGAAGGTCAAGACCTGCAAAGGCTTCTTGCTCTTTAAGGATGCTGGGTCAAACCATTGCACCTTGAGCGGCCCTAGATGCTTTTCCGACAACCAAACTTTAACAAACTGGCTACCATCTGGATTACCAAGAAGGATTACTCTACAAGCAATACGCAAAACTCCCAAAGACTCTTTTTCATACTCCTTTATATAATCCCAATACATAAAAGACAGAGACAAATCTTCTGCCGAAATACCGACCTTAGCAAAGCCGTTATCTTCCCCAAGCTTATCCTCAAGAACTTTATTATCATGCTTTTCGCCAAATATGTTCTCAATTTTAAATGACTGGGTTTTATTTAAAGTCGCTTTAAATGTAATCTTATTTGGAATTAGCTGCGCAGCGCATTTAAGAGTCATTGGTTTAAGTCTTTCACCAGATGCCGAGCGAACATTCATTTTACCCGACATCTTCACCCAGCAATTATTCAACAATTGCTTTTGGCACAGTTCAAGAAAATCCTCTGAATCCATATTCTTTGCATCCTGCGCCTGCAAACTAATAATAAATAGAGAAATAAGGAAAATAACAAGCATTTTCTTAAACATACGAACTCCTAAAAATTAATCTTCCAATCTGAAAGTGTGAGGCTGTGACTTAACCACAGGCAATTCAGAAATAGCCTTAATTGCCTCTTCCAACTCTTTCGTCAATACTTCATGAGTTAAGATCACCACGGGAACTGCTTTCTCATGACTCTCTTTCTGAGTTATAGAAGCAATACTAACATTATGATCTCCTAAGATACCCGTAATAGAAGAGAGAACTTTGGGGCTATCTTCGACAACAACTCTCAGGTAGAAACGGCTAACAACAGAACTTAAATCAGCGGCACCGTCTGCGCCATCGAATGGCTTAAAGCCAGGGTAGTTACTGATCGTTTCTGAAGCAATCGCCTGACTCGCATCGATGATATCTGTAACGACAGCGCTGGAAGTTGCATCTTTACCTGCACCTTGGCCATAGAAGAATGTATCTCCTACTGTATTTCCGTGAATCTTAATTCCATTGTAGGCATCCATCACAGAACCGATCATTGATTGCTGAGGTACAAGTGTAGGCTGAACATCGATAGAAACTTTGTTATCAACTGTCTTAAGGATATTTGCGATAAGCTTGATTCTGTATCCAGCATCTCTAGCAAATTCAACATCAGTCAACTCAAGCTTATCAATACCTTTAACACTGACAGTCTCTTTAGTGAACCACTGACCATAAGCTAAACTGGCAAGAATTGCTGCTTTATGTCCTGCATCGCCACCACCGACATCTAGAGTCGGATCAGCTTCTGCATAACCAAGTCTCTGAGCTTCTGCCAGCGCATCTGCAAATGATTCACCATTTTCCATACAGGAAAGAATAAAGTTACACGTACCATTTAATATACCATGAATTGAATCGATGCCATTACTACTCAGGCCTTCATGAAGCGCCTTAATAATCGGGATACCACCAGCAACACTGGCTTCAAAGAAAATTCTAGTATTATTCTCTTCTGCAGCGGCAAAAATTTCAGGACCATATTCAGCAATTAAAGCTTTATTTGCAGTCACTACAACTTTACCATTATTCAACGCCTGCAAAACAAGCGTTCTTGCTGGTTCTTCACCACCCATAAGTTCAAGAACAATGTCCACTTCTGCATGATCTACAACTTCCTGAGGATCTGTAGTCATCAAAGATTGATCAACTTCTACAAGTCTTTTACTGTTCAGGTTGCGAACGGCAACTTTAGCAATTTCATAATCAAAGCCATAACGTGAGGTAAATAGAGAACCATTTTTCTGTAGACACTCAACAACACCGCTGCCGACTGTACCGAGTCCAATAATTCCTAACTTAAACTTTTTCATCATTCTTCCAATTTAATTTTTGAGCAGACTATCTGCCCAGACAGTTAATAAATCTCTTTTAATCTTTGCATTATGTCGCACATCAACCGGGAAACTCTCTTTGACCAGCACCCGGGAAATCTTCTTTGTCACCCAATTATTGTGAGCAATATCTAAAATCTCTTTTTCCAAAACTTGTACAGCAGATTGATCTTTAACATCCAGTTTATTATTTGGCTGAATGACGATGACAGCTTCTGTCTCACCACTTACATCTGTAAACGGAATCAATGCTGACCTCTTGACCTTTTCATGAGTGTTAAAGACATTTTCACAACAATCTGTGTAAAGTTCATGCTCCAACAACTTTACTCTGTCGACTTTTCGGCCACAAAACCACAAATAACCTTCTTCATCAAAATACCCAAGATCACCCATGCGGTGCCATGTATAGCGACCTTCGCGAATTTTAGATTTCTCGTTAGCATCCGGCCTTTCGAAATACTCTGAAGTTACGATGACACCTTTAACGACAATTTCGCCGATTTCACCTTTTGGCAAAACCATTGATCCATCCCAATCTTTAATTGGATCATCGGTTATTTTAATTATTTTTATCTCGACCTTATCTGTGACACGCTTACCAACACAGGTTCCGGCACCGCCATCTGACTTTTCACGCATTCCCATAAGAACTCCAGAACCAGTCATGCTTGTCAAAGGTAAAGACTCCGTCGCTCCATATGGCACATAAACATCGCCATCTGGACCTAGAAGATTATCTAAAAAACGTTCATGAAGCTCACCAGGAACAGAACAGCCGGCCATAAGCAGGGCTCTCAAGCTTGGAAACTTAAATTCATGCTTTACACAAAAACCTGCCATCTTATCCCAAAAAGTTGGTGAACCAAATGAGAAAGTAACTCCCTGATCATGGATAACTCTGCAAATTTTACGAGGGTTGGCAGTCAATGGGCGTGAGCAATCCATATCCGGAATGACTGTGGGCATTCCCATAGAAACTGCAAATAGAGCAAAAAGCGGAAAAATAGACATATCGACATCATCCGTAGTTACTTTGTAAGTCTTGCGGATAAGTTTGATCTGATGCGCAAAAATTGAGTGAGTATATAGAACCCCTTTAGCTGTTCCAGTACTTCCACTCGTAAACAGAATTGCCGCTAGATCTTTACCTTCTGTCTCAACAATCGTAAAATTCTCACGACTGTAAGGCAGCTTCTGCAAACTCTGCATTCGGCCAATCTGAAAATTGCCGATATTATAAAACTTCTCAATTGAACTAAAAGCTGATTTATTCAGAGCTGCTAATATATGAGCTTTAAATTCAGCAATAACGACTCGAGCTGTCACCTGTTTAATGCAGGCCAACAAACCTTCCTTCCCCATTCCTGGATCAATAAATACCGGAACGGCACCCATTTTAAAAAGAGCAAAAGTGACCGCAACTAGATCAATCCCCGGTTTTAAGCCGACAAGAACACGGTCTCCGAATTTGACGCCGTCGCCATCCAAGGCCCATGAATATCTATTAGTAATTCCGAGTAATTGAGAAAAAGTTACATGTGAATAAAGATTACGACCGGTTTTCTTATCTCGTCCAGAAGGAACAATTACAGCACGCTTACAAGGCTGTTCAACAGCTTGTGCTTCAAGATAGTCAGCGACGTTCACTTTACCGGAAATAATAGGGACTATTTCCTGTATTTTTTCTTCGTCTTGTTGTTCTCCAATGGTATCTATCACTATCCTGACTCTTAATAATTTCTTTAAAAGTTTTTCTCACGTAGTCTTAAAAAGGATTCACACTATAGTAGCGAATTGAAAAATGTCAGCATGGATAAATTGAAAGATCTCGAACCTTAAAAGTGGACGTTGAATGAACAACGAAATAGTCAACATAATTCAAAACCTCAATTCCCCAAAAATCCTAATTATCGGCGACCTTATGCTAGATCACTTCACTTGGGGAAGTGTCGAACGGATTTCCCCGGAAGCTCCGACTCCGGTTTTGAATTTTGAAGAAGAAACCTACCAACTTGGTGGTGCTGGCTTTACGGCAAATGTCCTCAATCAACTTGGCGCTAATGTTGACCTAGCCGCCGTTAGTGGAAATGACTACGATCGTAAAATAATTCTCAATATGCTATCTGAGCAAAACATAGGCTATGAAGGTATCATGGCTGACTCCAGCCGCCCCACTACGCGCAAACAAAGACTTCAAGCCAGAGATACAGACCTTTCTTCAGGTATGCAGCAAATGATGCGCCTTGACTTCGAATCCAAAGAACCGATCAATAATGAAATTGAAGAAGAACTTATCTCTTTCATTGAAAAAAATGGGCAAAGTTACGATGCTATCATCGCTTCTGACTATGGCAAAGGTGTTTTAACAGATAAGATTCTCAAGGCAATATCAAACTGCAAAAAATTGACTCCTGTTTTTGCTGACCCGAAAAAAGGCGCCGATTTAAAACTTTACAAAGGTTTCACCGCGATGAAACCCAACCGCTTTGAAGCTGAAAGTTATGTCGGCTTCAGCCTAACAGACAAGGAAAGTATCGTTAAAGCTGGCAAAAAAATTCTTGAGCTTGCTGACCTAGACTACACATTTATCAGTCTCGATGCCGATGGCCTCTTCTACATCTGTAAAAATGGTAATCAACTCTTTGTCCCAACCAGTAAAAAAGAAGTATATGATGTAGCAGGTGCCGGTGACAGTGTTATTTCAACCATGGCTCTTTTGGCAAATCTGAATATACCACCACGCTACCTTATGGAAATTGCCAATACTGCAGCTGGTATTATGATCAGCCAGTCACAGCCAAAGACAATTTCCAGAGAAGATATCATTTACAACATAGTACTGGGTGATGAGGTAAGTCGCAAACTAAAATCTGCCGACGAAGTTGCAGCTATTTTAAACTCTTCAGAGTACAGAAATCGCAAAGTCTATTTCACCAATGGTTACTTTGATAATATCCGACCAGCCCAGATTAAATTCCTCGAAAAGCTCGGCAGTCATGAAGGAATCAGAATCGTTGCTCTTAACAGCGATAAATCTATTAAAGAAGCCGGACATGCACCAAAACTTTCTCAAGGGGATCGCCTAAGACTTTTACAAATGTTTGATTGCATTGATTACATCATCATTTTTGATGAACAAAACTGTGACAATATGTTATCCAAAATAAAACCTGATTACTTTCTAAAAGGTAAGAATTATGAAGGGCAGGAAATTATTGAAGCAGAAACCTTAAAGCAAATCAATTGCGAAATTCAGTTTATCTCAGCTGACTGAGCCCCAAACTTTCCAAAGCCGGCAATAGTTCTTGCATACAGGAAATTTCAATTGTCGGTTTCACTTCCCCAAGATCAATCGCATCTGGGTTATAGTGCACTACTTTCATTTTCGCAGCAAGCGCAGCTTGGACTCCCACAAGACTATCTTCCACGACTGCACACTCATGAACATGAAAGCCCATTTTAGACGCCGCATGCAGAAATAAGTCAGGCTCTGGCTTCCAAATCCCAAGATCATATGCGCTAAAAAGCTTCTCTTCAAAATACTTTTTCAAACCAGATACCCGCATCGCGGTTTCGATTTTAAACATTGGCCCACTTGAAGCAACATAAATTGGGACTTACAGCTCGTCTAAAGCTGAGGCTACTTTAGGGGTAGCCTGCAGAGATTCCTCAAACATCTTGTCGAGCTCTTGACGGTATTCGTGAATAAAGTTTTCAGGATACTCCAAATCTTCATTTTTAGATTGAATATCTTTTAAAAGTTCATCTAACTTCCATCCGCGATAGCACTCCTTCATCTCCTTTGCTAAAATGGAAATACCAAGAGTTTTCAATTTGAGTTCCATACAATAATGACCAAGAAACTCACTATCAACTAAGGTTCCATCTGAATCGAAGATCACGCACTTTATTCCAGAATCAGTCATTTAAGTACACCCTTTTAACTCTGGCACCGATTGAGCAAATGATATCGTAGTTAATAGTTGACGCTTGCTTGGCCCACTCACTGACATCTAAGCCATCTCCAAGACAGATCAAATCATCTCCCGATGTAGCCTCAACATGACTGACATCTATCGTCGTATAATCCATAGAGACGCGCCCAACAATCGGACACTTTACGCCATTCACTAACAGAAAGCCATTATTGGAAAGGCTAATGGGCATTCCATCTGCATAACCAATTGCCACTGTTCCCACCTTCATATTTCCCAGTAAAGTAAATGTACGCCCATAACCAACTGTGGTCCCTGCCGGCAACTCTCGCACTGAAATCAACTTGGATTTTAATTTCAAAACCTGTTGGAGAGGAAACTGCTTGTCTCCCTCTAAATCATAATAACCATAGAGATTTATACCTGTCCTCACCATATTAAATGGTTGCATTCTTGAACTAACAACATTGTGTATACCATCACTATTAGCCATATGAAGTTCAGAAAACTCAAGGCCACTTGCTCTAAGCCTTTCGACAAGCCCGAGTACTTCATCTACTTGCCGTCCTGAAAACTTTTGATCTCCGTAAGCTACAGGGAAATGAGAATACATACCCGAAAGGTTTAACGAGCCCAAGCCCTTACATTTTAGAATTTCATCATAGGCAATCTCAAGTGGAATTCCCAACCTCCCCATTCCAGAGTCAATTAAGAATTGTGCATCCACAATTCTATTCTGCTTTTCAGCTTCACAGTTCAGTTTTAGAGCATGCTCGTAAGAAGTAATTGGTGCGATAAAACCTTCAGAAACAACGGCCTCTATTTCATGATCAACCAAATCTCCAATAAGCTGCACTTCTACACCTAAATCTTTTAATTCTAAAGCCTCATTTACATCTGCAACACCGATGCGTTTAACGCCTTTTTCAACTAATGCCCGTGCAACAGAAAGTGCACCCAGCCCATAAGCATTGGCTTTAAGAATACACATCACCTGCAAAGGTGAAACATGATTCAGAATATTCTGATAATTCTGCTGAATTAAATCGAGGCGAATTTCTAGTGTGTTGCGAGCCATAAAAAGTTTCTGAGTTTAGTTAGAGACTAAACAAATATAGATTCGACAAATGTCAATGAGATCCAGAATGGAAATAAGCTCTCACATCTGAGAGCTTTCATCCTTTGATATTCTGTTAATGATGCCGAAGTTTGCGAAATATAAACTTTTTCTTTTTGCCACTTAGCAATTTCAAAATTGCTTTATGATGCCGCTCTTCAATTACCTCGCTTGAGTAATGCTCCAGAACTGCCATCACCACGAGCGGTAATACCATCATTCCAAAATAAGCCAGTATTGCATACAACTCAATCATTGTTACACCTCCTGAACTAATGCTGTTAACTCAATATAAGTGATGCACACATAAAGTTACAAATTTTACAACTCGAAACACTAACAGCTCCATTTGCAGTTTCGCCTGTAGCACTTAAGTTGCCCTGAAAATTATGGAGAAATTTAAATGCGCCTAGATCGCTTCGTTTCAAAATGTACAAATATGGGTAGAGCTCAGGCAACTAAACTTGTCAGAAAAGGAAACGTAGAGATCAACAGTTCAAAGGTCAACAATCCTCAGACTAAGGTCAAATTAGAATCTGATACAGTTAAACTGAATGGCGAACTTCTTGAATATAAAGAGTTCATCTACATCATGCTCAATAAACCACAAGGTTACATCTGTAGTACAAAAGATGATAAACACAGAACAATCCTCGACCTTTTTCCAGAAAAAATCTCCTTGAGAGAACCTCATTCATGCGGAAGACTCGATATAGACACCACCGGTTTAGTTTTAGCTACAGACAATGGCAAATGGTCCCATAAAGTCACTTCTCCTAATAAGAAATGCTTTAAAACCTATATCGTGCAAAGTGACACCCCTCTTACCAAAGAAGACATGCAATTGCTCCAAGAAGGCGTGTTACTGGATGGTGAAGATAAAAAAACTTTACCTGCGCAAATTCGCGAACTGGGCGAATGTGAATATGAGCTAAAAATCTGTGAAGGAAAATTTCACCAAGTCAAGCGAATGTTTCAAGCAGTAAACAATTGTGTTTTAGCTCTCCATCGTTCCAAAATAGGGAATATTATTCTTGACAATAAATTGAAACCCGGTTGCTTTCGCGAGCTCACGCCTTATGAAATCAATGAATTTCTCTAAGCCAATTGCCTGCTCAAAAGCTTATTCAACTTGACTTTAAAAACAGCTCTTTTATCTTAGCCCGATATTTTTATAAAATATTGCCTTTGTGCATATTTTCGCAGTTAACTTTGTACTTTGAACTTAAATAACTTTCGTCTTTTAAAAATGATAGCAGCTTCAAACCTTTCTATGAGATTCGGAAAGAAAATTCTTTTCGAAAACGTTTCAGTAAAATTTCTACCGGGATCACGTTATGGCATAATCGGAGCCAACGGTGTAGGGAAATCAACTTTCATGAAAATCCTTAGCGGTGAATTAGAACCAACATCTGGCCAGGTCTCAATCGATAAAGACTGCACCATGAGTTTCCTAAAACAGGACCACTACCAGTATGATGACCAGAAAGTGATCGATACTGTTTATATGGGGAACGAAAAGCTATGGAAGCTTCACCTTGAAAGAGAAGAGCTTTACGAAAAGTCTGACACTGGTGAAATTACTGACGAAGAAAGCGACCGTCTATATGGTGAACTTGAAATAGACTTTGGTGATAATGGTGGTTATACCATGGAAGCAGACGCATCAAAAGTTTTAAATGGACTAGGTATTGAGGAAGAGTCTCTGAATGAAAAGATGAGTACTCTATCTGGAGGCTTAAAGTTCCGTGTTCTTCTAGCACAGATTCTTTTCGCCAACCCGGACATCATGCTACTGGACGAACCTACCAACCACCTTGACATGGAAACTATCGACTGGTTGGTAAACTTCCTTTCTCGCCACAATGGTACAGTACTGGTTATTTCTCACGATCGTTACTTCTTAAACTCGCTTTGTACAGATACAGCAGACTTGGATTACTCAGAACTAAGACTTTTCTCTGGTAACTATGACGACTTCATGACTGCCAATGCTATCGCTCTTGAGAAACAGCAGAAAGAAAATGAAAAGAAAGAAAAGAGAGCTGCTGAACTTAAAACATTTATTTCGCGTTTCGGCGCCAATGCCAGTAAGGCAAAACAGGCAACAGCACGTCGTAAAGAACTTGATAGACTTCAAGTTGAAGACTTCAAACCAAGTAGTCGTATTGCTCCATACATTCGCTTTAAGCCGCTTGAGAAACTTGGCGAACAGGTTATCGAAGCACAAGAGATTTCACAAGAATACGATGAAAAGCTATTCGAAAACTTCTCTCTGAATATCGCCAATGATGAGAAAATAGCAATTATTGGTTCTAACGGTGTAGGTAAAACCACTCTACTCAAAATTCTTTTAAAAGAAATAGAGGCTGACTCTGGCAGCGTGAATCATGGTGAAACAATGAACGTCAGCTACTTCCCTCAAGATAATACAAACCTACTCGCTGGTAACTGCACAGCTATCGACTGGCTAGGACAATTTGCTCCAAACGAAGGTATTACAGACCAGGACCTACGCAGTCACATGGGAAAAATGCTTTTCAGAAAAGAAGAAGTTGAAAAGGACGTCAGTGTTCTCTCTGGTGGAGAAAAAGCTAGACTTATCATCGCCAAAATGCTACTGGAAGGTGGCAATGTCCTGGTACTAGATGAACCGACTAACCACCTTGACTTAGAAGCGATTGAAGCTCTAAACTTTGCACTAACACTAGTAGAACAACCAGTTATCTTTGTCAGTCACGACCGTGAATTTGTTAACTCTCTGGCGACAAGAATTCTGGAAATTGAAGATGGCAAGATTACCAACTACCCTGGTAACATGACGGAATTCGAAGCCTGGAAAAAGCAAAATTCAAAATAATACTTACTTCGGTTTAGACTTTAAGGCACTCAGAAATGGGTGCCTTTTTTTGTGCATGTAGTTATGAAGTTGAAGGTTTAACCCTTGTGATCCCAATTTGGTGTATAGACCAGCTTAACTTTGGCGACCTTATAATTGCAACAGATATTCATCACATTCAAAACCTGTGTAGAATCTGCTTCTTCATGAGCAAGAACTGTTATTTCATAGTCTTCAGCATTGGGTAATTGATTTATAAAGGATTTTAACTGCTTTGAAGAAACGGCTGAGCCCTCAAGAAAAATATTACCGTGCTCACCAATAGAAACAGATAGTTGCTGAAAAGAGTTTTCGGCTGAAGTAGACCCCCCTGCATCTTCAGCAAAAGAAACAGCAGGTACAGTCAGCAATAACACAACTGTTGCTATATTGAGGTAAAAGGCGCTCATATAAATCCCAAATTTTAGAACTCAACTATATCGCTAAGTTCTTGAATTTAAAATAGGTAAACTAGTCTAATTTTTTAATTAAGTACTCACCGGTTTCTTCGATACGAATAAACTTAACATCTTTAAAAACCAAACGAGCTCTGTCTATGCCATCAACAACTGCTCTAAAACGTATAAAGGCAGAAGAATTATTCATGGTTCTTCTATTTATCTCTTCACCATTTTCACGAGCTTCACGCATCTTTTTAATCATCTCTGCTCTTCCACCGCTTTTCTTCCACTTTTCAACGCTCTTCTCGAGACGCTTGTACATATTTTCATCAACATCATCTTTCTTGAAGTTAATTCTAGTTAGGCCACCATCCAAAGAAAAATATCTATAACGTGAGTCCATACCGCGACCAATTCCCGTGATAAGACCATTCATCTCCAGCTCCTGGCCTCTATATTTCATAAGGTTTTTGAGATCACCCTTCATCAAAGCCTGCATATCGGCAGCGGCAAAACCATCTTCTGGTGTTGCTGCATCAGGAGACAAATCATCATAAAATTCAATGTAACCATCTCCAATTCTCCAAAGGACACCAATATTTGCTGATATGTGATCTAAAACCTGACGAATAGTTTTATTTTCAACCGCATATTCTTCAACATTTGGCTGATATAGTGGCCCATAGTAGAATTTCGCACCATTCGTTGCTTCTTTAACTTCCAGATAACTAATGCGCTTACCGGTAATTTTCATTTGAATACCACGCCAGTATAATTTGTGAGTTAAACGGTTTATGGCATCAAGAAGTGAACTTTCTGAGTATGAAAAGCTTTTGAATTTACTATTATCAAGAATGAGCTCAACATCTTCTTCTGGAGCTTTACCATACTCTTCTTTTAAAGCTTTATTTGATGCTTCAATCTCTCTTTGCATTTCTTCTTCTTTACGCTTTTCTTCCTCTAAATCAACCATCTCTGGATTCTTAGAGTCTTCAATCAACTTTAAAAGTGTGAGATCAAAGCGACCAACTTTCAACTCCTCGTAAAGACCGGATATTTTAGAATTTGAGGGTTCAACCATGTAACCGACAACGATATAGAGCATTCTTTTACTACTTTCATCACGCAGCTCTTCTGAGCGATTTACAATCTTTCTAACAAAAAGATCACGTGAAGCAGAACCACTTAAAGCAGAAATAGGGTCTCCGAAAACAGCTTTCGCTTTCATTTCTTTGACTCTAGAATCTGACTTATCCATCCAAGCAGCAAACTTCAACAAGGCATTAGCGGCCTTATCCTTGGAGCTCTTGGCAAGCATTTGAGAAGACAAGATGACTGCATCTTCAAAAATAGATCTGTCTTTTTCATTCTTGATACTTAGGCCTGCTGTAGCAGAACTTAGCAAGGCTAAAGAAATTAGGAGGAAAACTCTATTCATTTTTTACCTGATTTTAAATTATCTTCACAACTTTATAACAACAACATTGATTCTCAATAGAAACACTGTCTAATGAGCCATAATAAGGGCTATAACATGTATACTTTTTTAATAAACAGAATTTTAAAAAATCCTGCTATTCCATGCTCGCCTTTACTAATCTCTTATATATTGGCAACGCTTCCTTTTACGTTAAATTTTCTCTTTGGCTTTAGTTTACTAACGATTATACTCTGGATTCCTGTCCTTTTATTTTGGATTTTTAAAATCCTACCCAGAAATCATCTCTCTTTAATTTTCATGTGTGGAGCACTAAATGCATTTTTATATTGTTCCACTACAAGCCATCACATTAGTGAGCTTACAAACCTGAAGAAAGCTTACATCTCTCTTCAAGGTACAGTAACAAATGTTCACTACCCAAACGAAATCTTACAATGGAACGTAAAAACTCCCCAATATATTATTAAATCTGAAAAGATTTTCACAAAAAATGAGTTTTTTTCTTATTATGGCCTCGTTTTAGTTAAAAACCTTAAGGAAAAACTGGCCTTCGGTGACAAACTCAAAATTACCGGACGATTAATACCTATTGTTGTATCTTCCCGAAACTCCTATGAAAGTAGCTACTACCGTCAGAAAAATATCACTCATATATTTTATCTAGACGAACACCAACTCTTAGAAACAGCTAGCGGTTTCAACTCTTTCAAAAAAGCTCTTTATGATTTACGAGACAAAATCATTTTGAGAGCGACAAGTGGCTTGGCGACCGAAAAAACACAAAGAATTGTGGCCTCAATATTTTTTGGTTATAAAGGCGTACTAACTCTAAAGGAAAAAGATATTTTTCAAAAAAGTGGTACAGGTCACCTTTTCGCCGTTTCCGGATTGCACGTTGGTATCGCCGCGTCCTTTTTATTTTTAATCATCAAAGTTTTGAGAACACCAAATAAATATCTGCCTTTCGTCTTACTACCTGTGCTATTCATCTATATAATTATGACTGGCTCCCCCCCATCCGCCATACGAGCCTTCATTATGCTGTCAGTTTGGAGTATCGCCAGATCAAATCTTCTGCCCTCAACAGGAACAAATAATTTAGCAGTCTCTGCTTTGATTATTCTTATATTAAACCCTCTAGATTTGTTCTCTCTTGGATTCCTCTATACATTTATCATCACAACAAGTCTGGTTTTAAGCTACGAAAAAAGCTTAATATTCTTTCAAACTCTGAATGAGAAAAACTCTTGGAAAGGCAATTTTAGTCAGTCTATTCCATTTGCCCATAAAGCTGCGATGCTTCTTTTCTGTAGTATCACTGCGTCACTGGCATCTTGGGGCCTCAATATTTTCTACAATCAGCAAGTAATTCCACTGGCTTTCACTAATTTTTTCACTAGCCTTTTAGCTTGGCTATCATTTATCACTGCTTGTTTAAGCACCTTAGGCCTCCCCATCTTTTACTCAATTCAGAACTGCCTTATTAATTCACTACTTTGGTTTGCTGATACTGGTGCTGTTTACTGGCAAAGCTATAAAGTACCAATCTTTTGGATAACACTATACTATGCTGGTATATTCTCATACTTGAGCAAAAGTTCCAAAAGCCAACTGTGGGGCAGTGTAACAGCTCTTTTAATACTGGGAATATCTCTACCCGAAAACCAGAATACCCTTAGAGTTTTTCTAAATTCCTCAAGCAATACACCCACAATTGCTCTTCAATTTGAAGGGAAAAATTACATTATAAATGCGACTTCTAAAACAGCCTCAAAATTCTTTATAAACAAGGAATTGAATGCTATTTATTTTTCGGATTCTAAAGCAAGTCACTCTTGGGCATTGCAAGACTTCTTTGAACTGACTGAGCCTAAACTTATTCAAACTTCAGGTAGACACGAAGCTTACCTTAAAAGAAAATTTCCAGAATACGAAAAAATTATTAACGCACATAAAGAACCAGCAGTTTCTACCGACTTCATTCAAAAAGAAAATGAGTATACCTACATTTTTAGAGATGCACTACCAGGAAAGGATAAGCTGGAACTCAAGATAACAAGTGAAAAATACGGGCCTAGTAAAGTATCAATAAAATTTAGAGAGTTCACCAAAAAAATTGTCCTGACCAATCAAAACTTCAGTCAACAACTCCATTTCAACTTACCAAAAATTTAACTACCGAGCATATACCTGAAATTGTAAAGAGCCACCATTCCTGGAATCCGCCTGACCGGCAGTCGTTTGAAAGCGAATCATTCCTTCAGGTATTTTGTAGCGGATAACAGATACGCTGTGTGCGGCGATTCCTTGAACCTCACGACCATTCAGTTTTAAATCATGGCCATCCAACCCTCTGTTTAAGTGAATTTGTCGCCAACCAGTCAACCCCTGCTCCCATTCCAATTCGGTTAGACTAACCTGTAGTTCATTTTCTACCCCAGTTAGAACAGGATAAGCCCATACAGCATGATCTCTCCGAATACCGTCCCCTCCATCTAAAACGAGTAAAATCAACTCTCTATAACCCTTCACATCAACATCGATCATCACGGATTTACCTGCAGTTTTATCAGTAATTACCTTACTCGAAAAAAGCAGTTTAGATTTCATAAGAATACTTCTCTCTTCCTGCCAAATAAATTCCGAACGGTCGCGACTCATATTTTCAGCCATTTCCAGATCAGAAAACTTTTCTACTGGAAAGCCTTTATCTGGGACTTTCATTCCGACAGACCACAAGGCTGCATTTAGGACTAACCTCGTCACACTTTTACTTTTCCAAGTGTCGTGATAATGACCACCAGTAAAAACAAATGAGCGTCCTTGATCTTCTCCTTCATAAACCCACATCAAAGTCTCTTTTTCACCCTTACGCTCAAAAACAGACTCAATTTTTGATCTATGAGATGTGTGCTTTCCACTACGAGCTAAATCGTCTGGAATCCCCTCTAGAATAGACTGCACTCCTTTCATTTTTGGCTTAAAGCGGATATTGAACAGCCACTTATCTCTAAGGTTAATCTTTCCAACACCTTTTGAAATCTCATGTGCTTGATTCGGAGATGCATTAAGTAACCATTCTGGATCAGTAGAAAAATATTGTTCATAAAAACCACCAGTCCACGAAGTCATCATCTGACTCTTTTTACCTTTAGGAACCTTGCAAGCAGTATGTAAAAAGCCAACACCCTTACCATCTTTGATCCACATGTTAACAGTATCAAAGTTGTTATTTATAACATGATTCCCCAGACCATCAGAGTAAATGATCATTGCGTCAGCTTCGAGAAGCTCTTTTTCATCTTCTGGCCAATAGCCATCAACGACTGAAGCCTTTACTGACAAGCCTGACCTATTTATCTGTTTAGCAAGGAAATGAACACCAGCACTAAACTCATGCTCTCCATTCTGTAAAGTATGATGACCAGCGATAAAAACTATGTGCTTATCTCTTGCTTCAATTATAACTGAAGTGGAAAATATCAGGAGTAAAACTATGGCACGGATCATTTTGATTTTTTAAGACTTACCTTTAAACGACGGTAGCGATTCTCTGGAAACTCAGTATAAACTTCGAAGCTCATACTACTGCGACTTTTAGCTTGAAGCGAACCGGAATCTGTAATAATCCCTTTTGATTTAAAAAGTTTATAACCTGGCGGAATATCAAACTCGATTATTGACAATGCATGAGTTCCAATACCATTTACTTTTTGTTCACCACCATGAGTAATCGGTTTTCCAACTGCATCTATACCAATCCCCATTTCCCCCCACTCACTACCTGCATATTTCCAAGGGTGATCCAATAGAGAATATTGAAGGCCAAAAGCATTTTCAAGTACAGGGTTCAACCAGGCAGCATGGTCATGAGAGCGACCATCTTTGCCATCATAAACTACCAAGTAGAGTTTATTCGAGCCATTGATTTCAGCAACTATGTCGACTTCCCTTCCAGGAGTATCCTGGTTAATTTCTGGACTTGCATAAACCGGTCGATTGAAGACTCGAGATTTTAAACTGGTATTTTTTGAGGCGACCGCATACTGATGCGTCTTAACTACCAGACTTTCGCCTTTAAGGTTTTTTAACTCTACTGCTCCACGATCCACTTCCAGTAATGACTGCTCTTCATTAACCTTTAAGCGGAATCGCGTTCCAAGTACAGTTACACTTGAACTTGGCGTATGAACAATCATCGGCATATTTGGTAGCTGCTTAGTAACCTGAGCTTGGAATTTTCCGCTACTCAATGTAATCACTTTACCATTCTTTAGATTAAAAGATGCTTCTGTTTCATCTTTGAACTGCGTGACCGTTGAATCATTCCAGGTAATTCTTGCGTCGCCTTCATCTTCAACGATAATTTTATCGCCATCCATCACTCTCTTTTCAGCTGTTATCGGTACTGTTTCAATACCTCTAACTAACCAAGCACGTCCACTTTCTGAATAATATGTACCATGGTAAAGATGATCATCCGTCTCAGGTAAGTAGAAGAGAGAAAAAACGATAGCAATTTGGGCGGCGATACCTGCCCAGAAGTACATCAGCCAACCTTTTTTGTCTTTGTAAATAACTTTCTGTTCAGGAACACTCTCATTCAAAGAATCGAGTATTTTCAACTCGAGTGAGTCCGGTTCCATTTCAGAAATACTGCGCCTGACGCCACGGTATGTCGCATCTTCGTTTTCTTGATTTAAACTAACAAGCAAACCTCTCATGCGACTTGCTTCTGCGAGCTCTTGTCTGAACTTTTCGTCAGAATTCACCAACTCAAGAATTTCATTTAATTGGTCTTCAGAAGCATTATCTTCCAAAAACAATTCCATCAACTCGCGGTTGTGAAACTTCATAGTTTTACTCCCCCCTGCTCCACACAGGACTTTAACTGCTTGCGTATTCTGTAAAGCTCAGAACTAATAGCAGATACTGTCGTATCAAGCCTGTCTGCGATGCCCATAACAGATTCGTTTTCAAAATATCTGGCTTTTATCAAATCTTTAGAAGCATCTTTTTGTACTGTTATGCATTCATGGAGCTTTTCGATAATCTCATTCTCATTGGGGTTAAAGCTGTCTAACTCCTGAAGCAAAGCTTCCTCAATCATGACTTTCTTCGTATTTATACTGTTTTTCTGGCTGTAGTGACTTCGTAGGTAACTCATGAGCTTGTTACGTGTAACAGCACGGATCCAAACACCAAGATCAGAGACTCCGTCATAGGTCGATAAATTCCAATAAACTGCAACAAAGATCTCCTGCATCAAATCATCAACCGCCAGGCGGTCAGATAAACGCCCAGAAAGATAAACTCTCATAGATGGCCCAAAAGTCTGAACTATCTCTCTAAACGACTCTTTGTCTCCATCAAGGATTTTTTTTACCAAATCATTCATCTACAACTATTTCCCTCCATACAACAGCTGGATTATTCTTCATATTCGCAACTGATATTAAAATCTCGCAAAAATCTGCAGCTTTTTTAAAAATCTAATAACAATTCTATGGTTTTCTCGCTAATAAATGCAAATTTGTTTAAGATCGTAGAGGTAAATCTTCAGGAGTCCAATGAGTATAAAATTGAGATGCCCTCATTGCTTTTTAAAGATCGGTGCCGATGAAGAGCATAAAGGGTCCAAAGTAAACTGTCCAGGTTGTGAAAGAGTTATTCATATTCCTGCACCAAAATGTGTAACTGGCTTAGATGTCGGAGGCTTTGTTATAGAACAATGGCTAGGTAATGGTGCCATGGGTGAAGTACACCTTGCTAAGCAAACTTCCATGGGCCGCATGATTGCCTTAAAAATTCTACCTGACGAGTCGGTTGAGGAAGAAGAAGACAAGCAACGATTTATACAGGAAGTACACACCCTCGCCAAACTTGACCATCCAAATATAGTTTCCGCCATTTCTGCCGGTGAATTTAGTGGTGGAGCTTACCTGGCGATGAATTTCATCAACGGTGTGACTGTTGAAGATAAGATTAACAAAGAAGGGCCTTTAAATGAAAAAGATGCGATAAGATACTGCATAACGATTGCAGAAGCTCTCGACTATGCCTGGGGAAACAGTAGCATTATTCACCGTGATCTAAAACCTGCCAACTTTATGGTCGATGACAAAGACCAAATTCATCTTATGGATATGGGTATTGCTAAAAGTATGGAAAATGATCTTAATCTCACTATTGAAGGTATGGTTATGGGCACACCGTACTACATGAGTCCTGAACAAGCCAGTGGCGAGAAAAAGCTTGACGTGAGATCGGACATCTACAGTTTAGGCGCCAGTCTTTATCACATGGTTACAGGATTCCCTCCATATGATAAAAACACCTCTCTTCAGGTTATGGCTAAAAAACTATCTGAGCCTCCTAAACCGGCGATTGATTTAAACCCTAATCTGTCTAAAAGAATTTGTAATATCATTGAAAAGCTTATGGAGATAGAACTTAGTGAACGGCCCAAAGATTGGTCGAGTGTTATTTCCCTTTTGAAAGAAACTCCTTCATCTAAAAAGAAAATTAAAGTCAATTCAAATGTCGGAAAAATTAACTCAGTTAAGTCCTCTAAGAACAAAAAGTCATCTTTTCCACTTTTAATTACCATTATAGTATTTTTGATAATAGTTATTGCATTACTTGCCCTAAGATGAAATTAGACGTACTGACCAGCATTCTGCAAATTTCTGCTGAATGCTGGAATAAACTAACACCAAAAAATTTCCCATTTGCCTCATACGAGTTCTTAAGAGCACTAGAGGAAAGCCAATCTATTGGTCAAAGGACAGGCTGGTTTCCCAGATATATAACAGCAATGGAAAATGATGAAATCATCGGCGCAATGATTCTTTTTTTAAAGACAAACAGCTATGGAGAGTACATCTTTGACTGGGCTTGGGCAGATGCCTGGCAAAAGTCGGGAGCTGCGTACTACCCGAAACTAACTTCGGCAATCCCTTTCACGCCTGCAACTGGCCCTAAGATACTCGTCGCGAAAAGTGCCGATTACAGTCAAGTAACAAATGCTTTACTTGAGCACACTCTTCTACTACAAAAACAGGAAAAATGTTCCAGTAGTCATGTTCTCTTTTCGACGCCTAATGTAAATGAAATCGCCGAAAAAGCCATCTTCACACTTAGAAAGACGTTTCAATTCCATTGGCAAAATGCCAACTATGAAGACTTTGATCATTACCTTAGTTATTTGAAACAAAAAAAACGTCAAAAAGTCAGACGAGAGCGCAAAGAAATAAGCCGAGCTTCTCACATTCAAATCAAGGAAATTTGTGGTAATGAAGTCCAAGAGCATGCCGCTGCTTTTTACGAACTATATATGTCAACAATAGACAAGAAGTACTCTTACGATTACCTCACCGAAG
Source organism: Lentisphaerales bacterium (assembly GCA_022446985.1). Lineage (GTDB taxonomy): Bacteria > Verrucomicrobiota > Lentisphaeria > Lentisphaerales > Lentisphaeraceae > JAKVBD01. Next base: position 125,040 of record JAKVBD010000004.1, on the reverse strand, counting down.
ACTTCTTTAGATTGATTTTTGAAAAGATGCCGGGAAACATACTTCTTTACCTCGCATATAGAAATGACCAACTCCTGGCAGGCACCTTAAACTTCATTGGCGGAGATAAAATCTATGGACGTTACTGGGGGGCCTTTGATGAAGTCAGACACCTTCACTTTGAGTTATGTTACTACCGCCCCATAGAATATGCGATAAAACACAAATTCAAAATATTTGAGGCCGGGGCACAAGGAGAGCATAAAATTCAAAGAGGCTTAATTCCGTGCCCTACTTACAGCCTGCATCACTTTCCTGAAACACAACTCGCGGGATTAATCAAGCAACATATTCTGCGTGAAAATCAAAGAATCGAACCCTTTATAAAGCAAGGTAGAAGCCTTATTTATAAAGATTAATGCATTTTTATACTTTCCCGTATCATCAATAACCTTCATTCTATTTGGCGTTCGCGCCTCAATAAGACTTCGACTAAAGCGAGCATCGACATTGACCTTTTGGACTTCTGTCTGTAATCTTCGAAAAAGCTTTTTAAATTTATGATTTTACAGGATTTTTTGTATGTCCAAAAAACGATTAATTACTTCTGCTTTACCATATGTTAATAATGAGCCACACCTGGGCAATATTATTGGCTGTGTCCTCTCGGCAGACTGTTATGCCCGCTATTCTAGATCAAGCGGCAACGAAACTCTTTATATATGCGGAACTGACGAGTACGGAACTGCAACTGAAACTAAAGCGACTCAAGAAGGCTTAACTCCAAGAGAAATCTGCGATAAATACCATGAAGTTCACAAAAATATTTATGAGCACTTCAACATCTCCTTTGATGCTTTTGGACGCACCTCTACTGACACACACACAGAAGTCGTACAAAGCATGTTTGAAGAAGTATTGGCAAATGGTTACCTCATTCACAAAGAGTCCGAACAGTTCTACAGTGAAACTCTTGGGAAATTCCTCGCCGACCGCTTAATAACCGGTACTTGTCCTAAGTGTAAATACGAAGATGCTCGCGGTGATCAGTGTGATGGTTGTGGTTCTATGCTGACACCAACAGAATTGATTAATCCAGTTTGCTCTTTAGATGGCAGCAAACCTGTTCTTAAAGAAACCCACCACTTGTACCTCGACTTCAATGGCATCAAAGATAAGCTCGAAGCTTTTCAAAACACAGCTATGGACGAAGGTTTCTGGCCGAACAATGCCAAGACAACAACTCAGTCATGGATGAAAATGGAACTTCAGCCACGCGCTATTACCCGTGACCTAAAATGGGGCGTTCCCGTTCCTAAAGAGGGCTTTGAAAATAAGGTTTTCTACGTCTGGTTTGATGCCCCTATCGGCTACGTTTCTATCACTAAAAATGCTTTCCCTGCAACTTGGCAAGATTGGTGGCAAAATCCTGAAAACACTGAACTTTACCAATTCATGGCCAAGGACAACATCCCTTTCCATTCTTTGATGTTCCCTGCTACACAGTTGGCTCACGGAGCTGATTGGACGATGGTTCACCACCTCAGCTCTACCGAGTACCTCAATTATGAAGACACTAAGTTCTCAAAATCTCGCAACACTGGAGTCTTTGGTACAGATGTTATCAACTCTGGCATCCATGTGGACCTTTGGCGTTTCTACCTTTTAGCTGTTCGTCCTGAGCGTCAAGATACAGCATTCAGTTGGAATGACTTCGTGACAAATATCAACAAGAACTTCATTAACAATGTTGGTAATCTCGTTAACCGTTCTCTTGTTTTCAGCAAGGATAAACTTGGCGGTAAAATAGATGAACCGGCTTATGCTCCAGAACACATGCATTTCATGAAAGAAATTCACGACCTACAGGCAGATGTAACCGACAGTCTAGAAAAAGTTGGCTTAAAAGAAGCATTAAGATTGATTCTGAAAATCTCTCAAGCTGGTAATGTTTTCTTCGACAAGCAGGAACCATGGAAGAAAATTAAAGAAGATCCAACTTACGCTGCCACAACTTTAAGTATTCTTACTCACTTGGTGAAAGACATCGCCATTATGATTGAACCATTTATGCCAGAAACATCAGGTCGCATTTTCAAAATGCTTAATCTTGAACCACAAAACTGGGATAAACTGGGACAATTCGATAGTCTGTATGGCCATCAAACAGAAAAACCAGAAATTCTCTTCAAAAAACTTGATGAGAAGATTATTGATAATTTTAAAGAAAAATTTAGTGGCGAAAAGAAAGAAGACCCTTGGTCAAAAGTTGAACTGAAGGTTGGTAAGATCGTTGAAATAGATAACCACCCAACAGCAGAACACCTTTACGTCGAAAAGATTGACCTCGGTGGAGATGAACCAGTAATTATTGCTTCCGGTTTAGTTAAGTACTTCGAAAAAGAAGACCTGCTAAACAAACATGTTATGGTAGCATCTAATCTAAGTGCTGCAGAACTAAGTGGAGTAAAGTCCCACGGAATGGTCCTAGCTGTATCTAAAAAGAAAAAGATGGAAGTCATCGATTGTGGTGATGCTGCTCCTGGAACAGTTATTACTAAAGAAGGTGAAACTCCTGTCGAGAAACCTGAGATAGATATAATTGCTTTCAAAGAAGCTGCCTTGCGCACTGTAGACGGTACTGTCAGCATAGATGGAGAGCCTCTTTTTGCTGGAGAGCAGCCCCTTAAAACTACTTTAATCTTAAACGGCAAAATCGGTTAATTCATGGCGGCTTAGGCCGCCCTCTACGTATGAAAGCTGCAATTCAAAGCTTATGCGACAAATTTCGCGACAAAACAGCTCGAAGATTATTTCCAAACCGACAGAACATGAGTATAGGCTGCTACTATGAAAACAATAGTAGAGAAAAACTGGTCAAACAAAACCTTGTCCTTATGTATGTTATCCAAGGCCATGGAAGTTTCACTGTTGAAGGAAAGCAGCCTCTAGATTTAAAACCGGGTACGTTATTGATTCGCAAACCAGGTACTCGACATGCTGTCTACAGAGCAAAAAATGAAAATTGGTGCGAGTTTTTCATTATAGTCCCAAAAAGCATTTATCAGTATTTAGCTGCCAATAATTTTCTCCCTGAACTCGATAAATGCCACCATATAGAATTGGAACTTACCTGGATCAATTATCTTCTGGATCTAACCAAAAAAATAGATAGCTTACCAACTTCGCAGGATATGGAGGCCAGTAACTTAATATTTCAGTTCTTTGCTGAAATAAAGAACAAACTGATCCCCAAAAATAACACCCCACAGTTTCAAGAGGATATGTTAGCCATCTGCAAGCTAATCGATAATAAGCCTGGGATCAGATTATCTAATCAAATCTTGGCAGATAAAGCTGGATATGGCTTAGAAAACTTCCGTAAAATATTCAAAGAAGTTATAGGCTGCTCTCCTCAAGACTATCTTATTCGCATAAGGATTCGCGAAGCTCAAAAAATGCTTTGGGAAAATAAACTACACCTACACAGTGTTGCTCTTGAGCTTGGCTACCCAGACTTACCTTCCTTTAGTAGACAATTCAAAAAGCTGACCGGTATGTCGCCAACCCAGTACAGCAAGTCTTCTTTTTAAGGTTTCTTAGGCTTTTTACCGCTTGTCTTCTCTAAAAGAAAATTCATGCGTTCTTCAATGACTGAATCAGCATTTTTTTCTCTAGCTTCAATTTGTGCTTTAACTTCGGAAAGGTGTTTCTCCAAACGGTCCGCCATTTGACGTCTATGTTTTAAATCCTGCTCAAAAGATTCTAACATTAACTTTCTTAGAGTGCTTTTTGCAGCATCCTTTTGGTCTTCTGGAGCTTCATGATAACTCTTAGTCGCTTCGTGAATGGCTTCTTGCATTTTTGGATCCATCATAGGTCTCTTTTTCATACGACTTGAGAATTCTTTCGCAATCTGAGCTCGAAACTTCTCTGGGCTATCTTCTCTCAATTTCATAAGCGCAGCATACTTTTCGGGATTCTTTTCACTCATTTCACGTAACCAATGACGCTCGCCTCCACCCGCTCCGTAAGGCCCACCATAAGGTTTCATCCTGCCAAGTTTTTCTGAAAATTCGCGCAATACTTTACGCATTTCCTCACGAAACTTCTCTGGGCTATCTTCTCTCAATTTCATTAGCGCAGCATACTTTTCGGGATTTTTATGCTCAAGCATCTTTTGGACTCTTTCCATTTTGGCTTCGCGATCTTTAAACATATCGCCTTTAAAAGGTCCCTTTCTTTTACCTTTTTCCTCCTCAGGTCGTTCCCCCTGAGCAAAAAGAAAATAAGGAACTATAAATAAAATCATCAATAATTTCATATCAACCTACCTTAGTTCGTATAGAGCTCTGCACTTAATACAAACAATTCACTTTCCACTGCCATCAAATCTGCATCGATTGAGTCATCACTCCATAAATTATTCAGGACATCATCGATATTTTGTGATTCCTCAGGAACTTCTGCGACCATTTCTTTAGCCTTCTTCGGCGCAACCGGATTTACCACTTTTTGATCTTCGTCAACTTCTTGATTATCGACAAAACCTGGTGAGTTCTTTATTTTCTCTGATTCTGTATTCAGAATATTCACAGAAAGCAAAATAGCTATAATGGCTGCTATAGCCATAAACACAAAAGGAATAATCGGTTTGTTAGCCGGCTTAACTTCAGGCCTATTCTCTTTAGCAAAAGTAAGGATTTTTTCGTCAAGACTTTTGGGAACTTCTATCTTTTCGTGGTCAGCCATAATTACTCCAAAGTCTTTTTGAAACTCCTGACAAGCATCACAACCAGCTATATGGTTCTGAATATCCAAGTCCTTTAAATCTTCTATTAAAATTTTCTTTTGTACGTCTTCGCATTTCATAATTTTCTCCTATACCCAGTCCTTCAATAAGCCACGAAGCTTATTCACTGCATAATGCATTCTTCCCAATGTTGTGTTCAGCGTCGTCTCCTGAATAACGGCTATTTCTTTAAATGGCACATTTTGTTGCCTTAGTACAAAAACCTCTTTCTGGTCTGCTGGCAGAGTTTCAACGGCCTCTGATATAGCTTTACCAAGTTCACCACATTCGATTCCTACTGATGGCAGGCCAAAGTCTGGCACGTCTGCGTCTATACTATCCAGAGACGTTGAATTGCGACGACTTTCTTTTCGAAAATAGTCAATCGAAAGGTTTCTTGCTATGCGAATCACCCATGCTAGGAATGTTTGCTTATCCTGATACTTCGCCATATTCTTCACGACTTTCATCCAGGCTTGCTGAAATAAATCATCTACCAGTGTGGTCTGCCCCGGAATAAGTTTATTTAAATATGAGTAAACTGCATTTTTATACCGGGAGTAAAGTATTTCAAAAGCGGCATCATCCTGAGCAAGGTAGAGTTCGATTAATTCTTTATCCGATAACTCGTTCTTGTTCATACTTTCTCCAACCACATAACGGCCCCTATTAAACTTTATTGTAACATTTTAAATATTTTTTTAATTTTTAGCGATGCTGAGGCTGATTTTAATTAAGTATAATGGACAAAAGTGGAGAGTTTCGTGAAAAATATTAATTTAACTGAAGTGCCTTCTACAACTGCTTCTTATCTTAAATTAATCAGCCGCTTTAGCAGTCAAATCCCGGATAACGGACAACTCCCAGGCCTTAAGTACACTTTAAATGATCTAACTATAAATCCGCAACACTTAGAACTCTTCAATAAGCTTTGTGGAGTTAATCAAGATTCTCTTTTTGCAACCTACCCATACGTTTTGGCTGGTCCTGTCATGCTTGCATTGGTCGCCGACAAACACTTCCCTATAGTTCCAGCCGGACTCTTACACCTGCGCAACAGAATTTCAATTTTAGAGGATTTAGATCCCAAACAGAGTTACGCCATAGAAGTCTTTACTTATTCTGGACGGTTTAGAGCACAGGGTTTTGAATTTGACATGCTTACTGAAATGAAACGGAATGATACCTGTGTATGGCGTTCTAAAAGTACCTTCTTAAAAAAAGTAAAAATTCACAAAGAAGACCCAGCGGCAGAAGATGAAAACATTTATACCAAACTAGATGATACACATTTCTTGACCGAAAAAGTTTCAGTACCTGCAGATATCGGCAGGCGCTACGCAAAAATATGTAAAGATTATAATCCAATTCATATTTCTAGCATTGCAGCAAGTCTATTTGGCTACAAAAGAAGTATTGCTCATGGCATGTGGGTTTTAGCAAGAACTACAACATTACTAAACGGCAACTCCCGAATTACCCAACTCGATGCTTCTTTTAAGGGCCCAACCTTCACTAATGAACAGTTATCTTTTAAAAGGTCAGGTGAAAATATAAATATATTTTGCGGTAGTAACCCTAGACCGGTCATCTTAGTTAAAGTGAAATGATTTATTACAAAATACTTGTAGTGAATACTTCTGAGAGTGTAAAATAAAATATCTATAGTTTAGAGGAATCTGCATGACACCATTAATTTTAATTGTTGACGATGAACCACAAATCCAAATGTTAATCAGTGCTATCCTAGAGGAAAAAGGTTATAAAACGGAAATTTGTGATTCGGGCGAAAAAGCATTAAAAATGATGGAAGACATAGAGTTCAATCTCGTTCTTCTTGACCTAAACCTACCAGGATTAAATGGCATAGAAGTCTCTGAAAAAATTAAGAAAAACTCACCTAATACGCCAATTATCTTTATCACTGGTTTAACGACAGCTGAGGCTATGTCACTTGAAGCGGAGTGTAAATCGAAAGATGATATGGAACTAATGTACAAGCCTATTGATAATAATATGCTCTACTCTAACATCGATAAGCTTATCAATATTAGTCTCGAGAAAGGTAAGGCTTAATCATCACCACCAAGTAGCTGTTTTAGCTTATCGTTTGCTTTAGACAGATCTTCTTCAGACTTCTTTTCAACTTCTGGCTCGGCTTGTTTCACTGGTTCTTTTATTTGGTCCACAAGCGCCTCCAGCTTCTCTGAGTTTTCTGCGACAGCTTCTTCAGAAAGCGCTTCTTTTTCATCAACACTTTCCATTTGAGGCTTTTCCTCAGATTCCTGAACAATCGCAGCGAGTTTTGCAGAAGCTTCTTTCTCTTCAAGCTTTTCCTGCAGTCTGGCTTTTTCTTCTTCAGAATCAGTAACATTAATCTGAGCGGCCATTTCTTTAACAGCAGAATCTGAAGACGAGCGCAAATATTCAGCGACTTGTCCTGTTTCTGCCCCTGCAGTATGAATACTTTCTGAGCGAGCTCTGTTTACTACATCCAGGAAGAAGCTTTCCAGATCTAAACGAGGATGAGTAATTTCCATATCCTCAGAAGAATACTCTTCATGTAAAATTTTCAGAACTTTTTCTAAAACATCCTTAGACATCTTCGGAGTCGTAATTGTCGTCTTATCTTCAACAAGCAGAAGCTCATCTGTAGTTCCTTCAGCTCTTATTTGTCCTCCATAAAGAACAACAACGCGATCAACTACATCTTCTACATCCGCCAACAAGTGACTGGACAAAATGACTGTTTTTCCACGCTCTGCTAAAGTCTTAATCAAATTCTTCACTTCCTTACAGGCAACTGGGGCGAGACCAGATGTCGGTTCGTCGAGAATAATCAGGTCGGGATCATTAACCAGTGCCTGGGCTAATCCGACACGTCTGGCCATGCCTTTTGAAAACTCTCCAACAGACCTTTTCCCGACATTCTTCAGACCAACCATATCCAAAAGCTGTTCCGTACGCTTCTTTTTCTCGAGCCCTGAAAGCTGAAAAAGTGAACCAAAAAAGTCTATAGTCTCGCCAGCAGATAAATATTTATAGAGGTATGTTTCTTCAGGAAGATAACCGATGCGCTGTTTTGTCTTTACATCGCGGGGTGATTTATTGAAAATCTGTAGAGCACCACGGGTTGGATAAAGTAACCCTAAAAGCATCTTGATAGTAGTCGATTTACCTGAACCGTTTGGTCCTAATAAGCCAAATACTTCGCCTTTTTTAACTTTAAAATCTATACCATTAACGGCTTTGGCTTTGGGGCGCCCCCAAAAATCTTTAAATACTTTCGAAAGGCCAACGGCTTCAATCACCGTTTCTTCAACTTCACTCATTATTCTATTGCCGCTGCTTTAGCTTCTAATTCTTCACCCTGACGAACTAGTCGAGCACTATTGAGAATTATTATCAAAGTACTGACTGTGTGTATAATAGCTGCATTCACTCCAGTTAACAAACCAAGAGTTGAAAGCATTAAGCCACCAAGAATTGAGAATAAGCCAATTAGTAGATTTTGAGTCATGACTGTACTGGTTTTTCTAGATAGCTGTAAGAAAAATGGAATACGGCGCAGATCGTTATTCATAAGAGCAATCGATGCACTATTAACGGCGATATCACTACCTATAGCACCCATAGCTATGCCAATGTGACCTGAGGCTAATGCAGGCGCATCATTCACACCGTCACCAACAACTGCAACCATGTAACCTTTCTTCTTTAGATCTTCGACATAATCGACTTTCTCTTGAGGTAGACACTCAGATGAAATTTTGTTGATACCGATTTCAGCTGCCACTGTTTGAGCTACAGAATTATTATCACCTGTAACCATATTACAGTTAGTGATTCCCAAATGAGCTAATTCATTTACCATAGGTTTAGCTTCTTTACGAATAGCATCACTTAAAGCAATCCATCCAAGTGCTTTATCGTCTTCCGCAACGTAAACAATACTTTTGCCTTCAGCTTTGTCTGTTTTTAAATCTTCAACACCGCTTAAGTTTATCCCTAGCTCTTCGAGCCATATCTTACGACCCGCCCTAAAGACTTTTCCATTTATGTGAGCCTCAACACCCTTACCTGCGACTTCTTCACATTTTCCTGGGTTCTCCCATTTAATGTTAGCCTCTTCTGCAAGGCGAGTCATAGCTTTGGCAACTGGGTGGTTACTCTGACTCTCTGCAGTAACTCCTACTTTCAAAAGCTGAGCCAATTCAACATCTTCAGCAGGCTGCATTTTACTTACTACAAGATTACCTTCTGTGAGAGTTCCTGTTTTATCAAACACTAAGGCTTTAATTCTAGAAGCAAGCTCCAGGTGACTTACGTCTTTAACCAATATTCCCAACCGAGCAGCTGAAGCTATAGCTGCAACTATTGCTGAAGGAGTTGCAATAACCAAGGCACATGGACAAGATATAACAAAAATCGCAACTACTCGGTCAAGGTTAAACTGTGTAAAGAAATATGTCAGGCCGGCAATCATTAAAACTGTTGGAACATAGTAACCGGTATATTTATCAATCATTCGCATCACAGGTAATTTCGTATTTTCTGCCTGCTCTATAAGGTTTTTAACCTTACCAAGAGTTGTATCCTGCCCCACCCTGGTCACTTTTATATCAATACGCCCTGTCAGGTTTTGAGTACCAGCATAAACTTCATCATCTTCAATCTTATCTACCGGCAATGACTCACCTGTAATTGACGCCTGATTAACAGAAGTTATACCTTTAACCACTGTACCATCAATTGGGAAAGCCTCTCCAGGACGTACAGCGACAAGGTCCCCGACCTTCAATTCTAAAGCATCTACTTCCTGCTCTGTACCATCTTCAAGAATTTTTTTGGCTTGTCTTGGGGTTAACTTGATTAATTGCTCAATTGAAGTCTTGGCACCAATCGCAGTTCTATGCTCAATCATAATCGCCAAAAGCATAAAGAACGCAACTGAACCAGCAGTCTGATAGTCTTCTCCAATGAATGCCGCCAATAATGCTAATGCAACTAATTCGTTCATAAAAAAACGACCTGCAGCGACATCTTTAATTGCCGCCCAAATAATTGGAACACCAAGAATCAACGCTCCAGCTAATGCACTGAATTGTGTTTGAAATTTAGAACCTGTGTAAAGCCAATCCGCAAGAAAACTGTTCAGTACTAATATTCCACCAAGCATAGTCACCCAGAGAGGAACGTGTGCGTGACCGTGACCATCGTCTCCATGGCAGCAATCTCCATCGTGATGATGGTCGTGAGTATTTATAGTTTCACTTACTTTATTCGGAAGCATTGTCATCTCCCTCTTTTCTATCTTTAATAGAATCAGGCCCTAATTCTAACCAATAGTTATCTTTACCACTAGCATCCTGACGGATGACAAAACGGTGATCTGTCTGCTGCAGAATTTTAGACATTTCATCCATGTAGAGGTACATCAAATCCTGTGAAGAGCTTTCTCCAAACTTCTTATCCAACTCCTTGAGATTTTCTAATAAACTTTTGCTTTGCTTTTTATAGACCTCTGCATCAGCTTTAACCTGAGTTGCATTTTCGGAGGCTTTAAGAAGAATTTTACTTCTTTCTTGAAGAGCTGTATTAATATCATTTTGTGCTTCGGCATTTGCTTGGTTGACCTTATTAAAAGTCCCTCTCACTTGACGAAGCGGCATTTTATCTTCGGATTTGATGTCTATCCGATCAACCGTGATACCGTAATCTAAAGTCTCGATCTCTTTAATTAGCCTTTGTTTCATCGTACTGCGATAATCATTCAGTTTCTCATAAAAAGCATCGTCAATTCTCCAGCCTGTTGACTCCAAAGTTACAACAGACTCCAAATGCGATCTGAATACCTTATCTGCCAACTCCATACTTGACTTTTGATCAAAGTTACCGGCTTCATCCAGCGCATAAAAAGAATTAAAGAAACTAACAGCGTTAGTGATTTGATAGGTCAAAGTTACCTTAACATGAAACAGATAGGCATCACCAGTTATAACATAACCATCTTTACCCAGTGTCAACACGTCATTGCTATCCTGATCATCTTCACCTGGCTTAGCAATTACACTTTGACCTTTTTCGTGCCAAAATCTATTCGCCTCTAAACTCATTAAAGTAGATTTTGAAGGTAGCTTTAAGGTTGCACCTACTGGTTGAGGCCATACCCAGTGAGCCTTTGAGGATCCAGATGTATAAACTGCTTCTCCAGTAGTATCTACTTGCAACTTTCCAAATTTGAATGTCAAAACCTGCTCTGTAGGTTCAACTGTAAAAAATCCCGTTCTAAACAGAAGTACTACAAGTATCACCATAATTATTCGCAAACCTACAAATAAAAAGCGCAAAGCTCCTACAAGCGATTCTGCTCCTTCATTTATTGGGATGTCGTTTTCTGGATGCTCTGACATTTACTTTTTCTTCTCTGCTTTTTCTTTTAGATCAGAGAAGAATTCACCTTTCATAAGATTGAATGGTGGAGTATTGAGGTCAATGACCATTTGAGTTTTATTATCAAGGACCTTTCTTAAAGACTCTAGTTGCTTTAAAAAGGCTACAAGTTCAGGGTTTTCAAAGCTTCGGTAAATCTCAGCGACATCGATGTCTGCCTGACGACGAATTTTTTCTGCTTCAATTTCAGCTGTGACTTCCTTTTGGCGGGCTTCCTTTTTAGCATTCCGAATAATTTCTTCTGCCTTCTCTTTACCCTGATTACGGTACTTTTCCGCGATCACTTTTCTTTCGCTCTTCATTCTGTTCAATACTGCTGCAGTCGCTGAAGGAGCAAAAGCTAATTGAGTGAAGCCAACATAAACCACATCGATTCCGTACTTCTTGCCAATATCTTTTGCACCAGCAAGAATATTAGCACGAATTTCATCAATCTTGTGAGACTTTGAATCTGTAGTAAACACCTGCGTTAAGCCGTATTTGGGAAAAATGTTACCTGTAGGGGTACCAATGATATTCTTCATTACTCCTTCAGCACTGTCGATACTATTCACAGACTCTAAAAACAGCTTAGGGTCACTTACTTTCCAACCTGCAGTTACAGATACCAAAAGATTTCTGACATCAGCCAGTGCTGTCTGGGTTAACGGTCTCTCGAAATGCTGTATTCTTTTATCAATGCGAGCAATATCATCGACGGGGTAAGGCCATTTAAAGTTCAAACCCTCTGAAGCTAATTTACTGTAACTTCCAAAACGTTTAACAATAACATGTTCGCTGTTGGAAACAGTGAAAGTCATAGAAGACACTAGAAAAATAATCGCACAGGTTGAAACAATTATAATTGCCGGCCAATGACGTTTTTTATCATGATTATGATGGTGGTCATGATTATGATCATGATTATGTGTATGTTCTGCCATATATTTCCCTCTTCTCTATTCGGGGATTTCAAGATTTTCTAAGTCAGGAGCCAGTTTCGGCTTTAAGTCGAAACGAAAATTGTAACCAGATTTGGAGCTATCGATAATAATCTTTCTTGTATCGATTAATCCTTGTTCAATCACAGCTAAGTAGTTAATTAAACTAAACAGGTAAGGTTGAGAATTATAACTTTCCTGCTGAGACTTTAAGCGAATAGCTTTTTCTTTAGCTAAAGCCAATTTCATAGATACTTTTTCAGTTTTACCATCTTCACCGCTGTAATCAATAAGTCCCGTTTCTGCTTCTGCCTTAACGACAATATTTTTCTCTTTAATCCGTGCCTCTGACAAGACTTTATCCTTCTCAATATTTGCATCAAAAGTACTAATATCTTTGTCGTATATTGCTGCTATCACGTCATCATAAGATTTACTTACCTTGCCTGGTGGATGAGTTGTCTCCAAAGCTAATTCTACAATTTCAATTCCAAGCTCCAGTTTATCCACAGCCTTTTGAGATAAGTCATACAATATTCCAGAAGCATCTTCACGGTCTTTACCTAGGAAATCATAGTAATCTGCTGCGCTCAAGTAAGTCATTACAACTTCTGCGACTGTGTCTTTCAGTGCCCTTTTTGCATTTGCATGTTCAAACATATACTCATACAAAGGAGACTTTTTACCCTGCTCATGTTTTTTGATGCGATACTGAACAGGGATCTTAATAGTGATCATATTCACTTGTCCTAAGTTCTGAGAATTCGTACTTTGGCCTTCTTTTGTTGAAATGATGTACTTTATATCTTCCATACCTTCTTGGTGATGGCCCCTTTTACTCCAAAGGACAATATCTTCGGTAACAGTAACAACTTGTTCCTCTTCATCCATTGGAGGCTCTTCCGGACCATCATTTTTCTTGGGCTGAAGCCCTACTTCAACAGTTTGAATCTGGTCAGCAGGGAAAACGTGAATTTTAGAAATTGGCCACGGCATAGTGATATGAAGTCCTGGGTTTAACTCAACAGTAGAATCTATCTTACCTAAAGTTTCTTTAATTCCCCTCTGTCCTGTTTCGATAAGAGTAAAACAACTCAATAGATAGAGAGTTATTAGCTGAAGTCCTAGGATAGGTAAAAACTTCTTTAAAAAGAAGCGATAAAAACCTGTTTCAGTAGCCTTAATACCAAACTGGTAATCAAGAGCATGAGCGATATTTGAAGCTATACTTCCTGAATCGGTAAATATCCCCAACAAACGACTTTCAAGAATTGATTTTTCATCTTTGTGAAATCTTGGTCTATACCAATCAACTAGAAAGTTTATGGAAATTTCAAAAGCGAGAAAGATTAGCAAACACAATACTGTCCTATTTACATAGTAGTCTGTATCCGGATAATCTTTTCCGCTAAAAAACAATACAGCTACGAGAGCGATACACATAATTGACGAAAAATAAGCCCACGCTGAGAACGGACGTAGTTTAATACCATCTGACTGCTTTGATGCCCCACCATAAAATGCACCCACCAAGAAATAACAGACTCCCAATGCTCCAGCACATGCTGCCGCAGCCATTTGATTATCCATATTTACCTGAATACGTTCACTCCAGGCCTGCCATCTAAAAACCAAATAAACTATTGCGCCAACACCGTAAATTATTGTGACGGAAGGAAGGATATAAGAACGCCAGGCTTTTAACGAGCGAGAAGCTAATAGCAGTGCTTCATCTGATTCATCAAATAAATCTTTAGATGCTCCAGCACTTTTTCTAACCTGCTTCTGATCGTCTTCCTCTAAAGCAGAGCGATAGATCAAACGGTGCTCATTGAACAACAATAGAGAAAAGAAGAAACTGTTAAAGGCTACATAAAACAGTAAGTCAGCAGTGTGAATTTTTGTCCAAATGGACAAGGCGAATGATGCCCCTGCAAAGAAAAATGCAAAGACTACACCCATGAAAGAGTATTTTTTAATCTTAACTATAGAATCAGTCATATTCAAGAGAATTCTCAATACAGTTTAAACGCTACCCTGTAGATTATACAAATTTATCCTACCTGTGCAAGAGTACACTTGAGCATAATCCAAGCCCAACAATTGTGCCACATTCGGCTACAAATTAACAACAAGATAAAAATGTGATTTTTTATTGGAAATGCGGGCTCAAGATATCCTTAATACAGCTTACTAAACTGGTCGGTTTAACATAATAACCAGCATCTTTAAGTTTAGCAGTATCCAATTGAGCATTCTTAGGTCGAAGTGCAGATCCAGTCTGATTGGGTTCCGCTACCAAATGGCCCGATTCTATCCCGAGTAACTCAGCCATAATTTTCGCTGTTTCATACTTTGTCATCGCCTCTTCTCCACTGTAATGAAATATACCAGCTGGCTTGCCCAAAAGCATTTTTTCAATTACTTGAGCTATATCATACACAAGTGTCGGAAAACGCGTCGCCCAGTGGTCTACTTTGGCTTCTGAAGTTGAAGATAACAACTTTGCGATACTGGTAATTGCAGACTCGCCCAATTCCTCTACATCACCATAAAGAACAGGAACTCTAAGAACTGCAGCATTACTATTTTCCTCAATGGTTACTTCCTCTCCGCGCAACTTCGAAACTCCATAATAATTCAGAGGATTAGCTTTGGAGTCTGGAAAGTAAGGCGGCTGACTGCCATCAAAAACATAATCTGTCGAAAGATATAGAAACCAGCAATTAAACTCTTTCGTTAACTGAGCCAGTCTTTGAGTCGCAGAGATATTCAGAGAGTCCGTTACATCTTTTTGATTTTCACAGATATCCGGCTTTCTTTCAGCCGCTAGGTGAACTAAGGCATCTGGTTTATGGGTTTCAAAAAAAGCCCGAACTTCCACTTCTGAAGTCAGGTCTAATTTAAAAACGTCTCCTTGAGCACGTGAAAATGCTGTAGGTGTGACGTCAAAATTCTCTTTTAAGACCTTAGTTACTGCTCGGCCACAAAGGCCAGTTGCACCGGTAATCCAAACCTTCATAAAAAACATCCATGTCTTTATTCTTTGCATTCAGACTAGCAGAGCTTTTTATGAATTCACTGCAGAAACCACAAAAAGTTTGCATTGTAAAATTTCATCTTTTTCTTAAAAAATTTAGCAAATACCGTCAGCTTTTTTCAAAATGTTCGTATAAGTCCTGAAACAAATGCAGATTTTGGACAAAAGCAGTCTGCAAAACAACTTAATAAAAAACAAAAGAACTGAACATGAAATTTTCTTCCTTACTTGTCTCAGCAACTCTTCTTTTGAGTTCGTGTAAAACAGCCCCTGAAGGACCTGTTGCACCTTTAACACATGGACCAATGCTGGGAAAACAGACATCTAGCAGCATTACCGTCTGGGCCAGAACGAAAAACTCAACTAAGTTTCATGTTCGATATGGTCTATCCGAAGGTGCTTATGACAACTCTACTGAGCCTATCATAACTAAATTGGAAAATGATAATACCGGTACAATCACCCTCTCAGGATTGGAACCTGGCAAAAAGTATCACTACGCAATCTTCTCAGGTGACAAACAAGTCAGCCCTCCTGGATCTTTCAAAACTCTTAGAGATGGCAAGACTCTAAAAACTGACCTTAACCCTGATGGACTATTTAATTTCAGTTTCGAATTTGCCTGCGGAAATAACCAAAGTCCAAATCCTGCTGGTCTTGGACCTACTATGCCGGCTTACGATACACTAAATGCCAAGGTGCGTGATAAAATTGATTTTGCGATTTTAAATGGTGACTGGCTTTATGAAGAAGACCGTGATTACCCAGCAGATAAGTGGATCAAGCAAACAAATGCCACACACACACCAAAAATTGTCGATGTCGCTCCTGTCATCACAGGAGTCTGGGAAAATTACAAGACTTATATGTCTCGTCCAAAAAACCTTGCTGAATGGCACAGACATGTTCCGACCTACTACACTTTTGATGACCATGAACTATTGAATGACGTTTTTGGCTGCGGTGAAGAAGGCTACAGAAACAGACGTGCTGTTATTCGTGACATCGCAACAGAAGGTTGGTACGATTATCTCGGATGGGCTAACTTCACCGAAACTCAACAAGGTATCCACTTTGGCAAAGGTCAAATGACTAAAGGCTCAGATATAATCGTTGACAAGTCTGCGGACTTCACGAAAATTGACCTCGATCAAGCTGCAAATCTACACGTACACTGGAACACCCCCAACGCTGCAGTCAAAGATATTCCACAAGGTGATACTGAAGGCGGTGACCCAAATGCAAATGTTTACAGTATTGTTGAAGTTCTAGACAAACATCGCATTCAAGTAAGCCCGGCTGCTGCTGAAACAAAAACCAGCAGTTACTCCATTGGTCGTCGTTCTTATGGTTCATTCAAAGTTTCTAACTGCCGTTTTATATTCCTCGACACTAAAACTCACAGAGAAATGCACGATACCAAAAATCCTGGTAAAAAAGGCATCTCAATGATCGGTAAAAAGCAGCGCGAATGGATGATGAATCTCATGAAGAAAAAGGATGCAGACTTCTACTTCCTCATATCTTCTGTTAACTTCATGGTTCCACATGTTGGTGGTGGTGGTCATCACTTCGATGCTGCAACTAAAGATGATGCATGGACAGTATTTCTAGATGAAAGAGAAAAATTAATCAACTTCTGGGACAAACTAAACAAACGCGTATTTGTCCTTTCTGGGGACCTTCATAATTCTTACTCTGTAAAAATCACTGACAATGTCTGGGAGTTTGCCTCCGGTCCACACAACTCTGTGAATCACAGACCTGAAGACGAAGGAAACCGTCCAATCAATGGCAAATTTAAATATGGCCCTCGTGAATGCGATATTCGCTGGTCCACTTATGCAAGAAATGATATTCCTCGTGCAAATAGACTCTTCCCTCACTACTGCGTTATCGATATTCGCAATGTATTTAATAATCCAATTGAGCGCGATGGCGAAAGATTGATTCCTTTTGTTAAGCCACATGTACTTTTCCAGTTCTATGACGGACTAACAGGCGAGCTTAAATACGCTGAGCCAATTCACGCCAAATAATTAAAAAGGCCGCAAGTACTCATAACTTGCGGCCTTTGAAATTTTAAGCCTTTTTATCGGCTTTTTTCTTTTCGATGTTTTTCCAGAGTTTTGACTCCTCCCAACCTTTACGGTCGACCGGTCTGGGCTTATCACCTTTACCTGCACTCATATGTAATACCTTAAAATAAATTCGGCCAAATCTAACTCAGAGAGCATCATTTATCAAGTTATTTAAAGTGCTAACGTACACTTACGACAAACCTTAGAAATAAGTTTTTAAAAGACACTTATTCTCCACAAATTTAGCTTTATCATAACGAAAACGATGATATTTTTCAGTTAAATTGTAAGAGATCAGTGATTTCTTGCATATTTATAAGTAGCAGGGGTGACAGGATTTTGAGAAGAAACAGTTCTGGATAATATGAATACACAAACAAATATAGACATACAGCTGGAAGGATTTGGGGAATTACCGTCCGACAGCAGTAAATCTCGGGTTAAAAAAGCCGAATCCCCAATAGTTCGCGCCATAAAAACTTTCTCATTAACCGTTGGTCTCACCTATTTTTTAATTTGTTTAATGTACATATGCTTCCAGGACAGCTTACTCTATAAACCATCGAATAAAATTGGCAGAGTTCCAGTTCATGTCGGCCACTCTTTCATGAACCTCATTCTAGAGACTTCAGATAATCAAAAAATAAATGCCTGGTATGTCCCGTCTGGTTTAAATAAAGGTACTGTCCTTTTTTGCCGAGGAAACAAAGGTAACCTTTCGAATGACCTCGATGTTATAGAAACCTGGAATAAAAACGGCTATAACGTACTTTCATTCGACTACAGAGGATTTGGCATAAGTACTGGGAAACCATCGGAAGATGGTCTTTACAAAGATGCACGTGCAGCCTACAAATGGTTAAAGGATAATAAACTGACTGAAAAGCGCTTTATTTTACATGGTCATTCAATTGGAGGCGGTGTCGCATCGAAACTGGCTGTTGAAATTGATTGTGATGGCTTGATTCTCGAATCCACTTTTACCAGCCTGAAAGATTTAACCAGAATGAAATTCTGGGCTTTGCCAACAGACATCATTTGCTTTAGTGAATTTCCAACTACAGAAAGATTAAGTGCTGTCAAAGCCCCAGTATTTGTTATTCATTCTCCTGAAGATCCTCATATACCATTTAGAATGGGCCAAAAGCTCTATAAAGCTGCCGGCGAGCCTAAGATGTTCCTTTCATTATCAGATGGTGACTATGACTTCCCTATATACGACTCACAGTATACGAGATCTTTAGCAAGTTTTGCTGATTCTCTCGAAAGACACTAATACATAAATTCCTTGCCTTACTTTTGCTCTCACACTATACTCATAGTACAGGAAATAATACAAACTGGAGAGCAACCTTGAGTTCAAAACCTTTCGAACTACCCATAGAAAAATTACCCGTAATAGAACTCAAAGGCTCCTATTCACAAATTGGCCAACAATTTGGTGAAGCATGCCGTTCACAAATACACGATTTATACAAAGTTCGCATGTCAGCAGCACTTGAACATGCTGCAGAACGGGGTAGAACCTTTACTGAAGAACAAGCATTAGATCTCCTCAAAAGCTGTACGCCCATTATTAAGGATTTTGACAAAAACACTTATGAAGAGACAAGAGGCATTGCTCAAGGAGCTGATCTCAATATTGAACAGATCTTGATGTTACAGGGACTAACTGATTATCGTGATGTTCTTTCATGGGGCAAAATAGCAGATGGCTTTGGTTGCACTTCTATGATTGTATCTCGTGAACGAAGTGAAAACGGCAAGCTAATATTGGCTCAAAACTGGGATCTTGGCACAACTAATATGCCTTATGTTTGTTTCGTCATTCGCCATCCCGATGATGCTCCTTCCAGTTATAATCTAACTGTGGCGGGAGGGCTTTCTCTTATTGGCCTCAACAGTGAAGGAATCGCAATAGGGACAAACAATATCAAATCAACAGATAGTAAGCCAGGAGTACACTATCTCAACTTGATACATAAAGCGATGCAATTGTCAACTCACGAGCAGGTTAAAGACATGATTACCAATGCCACTAGAAGCGGAGCACATTATTTCCTATTTGGAGATAAAAAGGGCGAATACAGCGGTCTGGAATGTACAGCTACCAAACATGCTGAAATCACCTCAAAAGATGGCATAGTCACACACTGCAACCATATACTTACATCAGAACTAAAGTCACTTGAAGCTGAAGATATGGGAGAGTCTACTTGTCACCGCCAACTTAGAGTCGACGAGTTAGTTAAAAATGGTTTTCTGAGCGTTAATAAAATTAAACAAATTTTATCCGATCGAGATGGTGACGAGCTTTCCATATGCCGCCATAGTGATGATGCAGGAATAAGTACGAATGCTTCAATTATAATAGAGCCTGAAGCTGGACTGATACACGCCTGCCGAAGTCAACCTCACCTTGGTGAGTGGAAAACATTCAAAGTATTTTAAAGAAGGCCAAATGAAAAAATTATTCTTACTTCTCCTGTTCTGCACTAGTGTATATGCACAAAACCAAAAACCAATCGTCGCGATCTTTCATCTTGATCGTTTTTACACGGAAGGCCATCAAGAACCGGGTCTTGAAGAAATATTTAACAAAGAACAAGTCCCCACTACCTTTCTATCCTTAACTCAAAGATTACAAAAAGCAGCAAATGATCCCAATGTAAAAGCCTGCTTATTTTATGGTGAGTTTTCAGGACTTGGCCTAGCTCAAACTGAAGAACTCTGCAGGCTCATGAAGCTACTGAAAACTAAAGGTAAAGATACCATTTACTTTGCGACAAACCTTTCGAACCTTAATATGGTCGCTGCAACAGCTGTAGAAAAGCTTTACCTATTCCCGCAAGGCGAAGTCATCTTCAATGGGATGAGTTTTCAAAATATGTATTTCAAAGGGTTGCTTGATAAACTTGGCTTAGAGGCAGATGTAATCCATATCGGCGACTTTAAATCTGCTGGTGAACCTTTTTACTTAACACAACCAAGCAAAGAAAGCGCCGCTCAAAGCAAAAAACTTTTCGATGAAATATACGCCAATACAATTAAACAAATTGCTCAAAATAAAAACTTAAAAGAAGCAGAAGTTAAACAACTCACTGAAATAGGTATCTTCAGTTCTGAAGAAGCAAAATCTAAGAAACTCGTTTCTGACCTAAGCCTCCATAAAGATCTTGCATCTACCATCAGAAGCGGTTACGGCAATGACTTAGTTATTACTTCCAAGTATGGCGTTCAAAAAACTGAAAAATTAAAGATGAATAGCATCATGGATCTGTTCGTTCTAATACAAAAGCTTTCTGCACCTCCAGTTAGAGATATGTCTAAAAAGATTTCTGTAACTACTCTTGAAGGACCAATCACGAACTTTAATGGTGAACCTTTAAGAAAACATATTCTCAAACAGACAAAAGACAGAACTGTCAAAGCAATGGTTCTCAGAGTGAATTCGCCGGGTGGCTCAGCTCAAGTCAGCGAAGCCATTTACCAAGCTTTACTTGAATTCAAAAAAGCAGGCAAACCGTTAATCATCAGCATGGGCAATATCGCTGCAAGTGGAGGTTACTATATCGCAGCTCCAGGCGATCATATATTTGCTGAAAATTCGACCATTACAGGTTCTATAGGAGTTGTTGGCGGCAAAGTCGTTTTCAAACAAATGCTCGACAAACTGGGCATTTCTACGCATCAGTACAACATTGGGCAATTCAGTAATATCATGTCGCCTACGCAAAAATTTTCAGATACAGAAAAACACTTAATCAAAAAGTCTTTCTCAAGAGTCTACGACACATTTAAAGAGAGAGTTGAAAGTGGTCGAAAGGGCAAATTGACTGAAGAACTGGAAGCTATAGCCGGTGGTAGAGTCTATACAGGCAGCCAGGCTCTAAACCTTGGTTTAATTGATCAAATTGGCGGACTAACAGAAGCTATTCAGTTAGCTGCAAAAAATTCTAATATAAGTAATTTCAAGTTAAGCGTTTATCCCAAGAAAGTAGATATCATGGATCTCCTTTCAAAAGAGTTGCGTCAGGATGAAGACAACACTTTTATTCAGTCAGACAACTCTTCTCTAAGTAACTTATTTACCCATAGTTTAATTAAGTCACAAATCAAAAGCCTGCATTCATTGAATCCTATGCTGGCTAAACAACTAAGTTCATTCCTGCAACAACTACAATTATTCGCAAATGAAGGAGTGCTTTTAGTAAGTCCACAGTACCCTTACTAAACGCCTAAACTAAAAAACTTTATTAATTTCAGCCCCGGCAACAAGAGAAACATCCTTGAGTGTTGATTACTAATCAATTACTGAGGATGAAATTTGATCAAAGCAATAAAATTATTTTTAGTTTTACTTAGCTTAATAAGTTTAAATGCTACAGCTATTGAGAAGTATTTTCCAAATTTGAAAGCTGATTTTTCTGAAAACATAGACAAGTACTGCATTGAAAAAAATGATAGCCTTGTAGCACTTGCAGCCAAATGCAAAGTCTCTCCTTCTTTCATTCTTTACCTAAATCCGGAACTCCACTCTTATGAAAACTTTTACCCTGGGAAAGTTATCAAACTACCAGGATTAAATGTTAAGAGCTTCATAGGAAGTAAAAGTCGCTCTTTAACTTACTTAATCGACCAGTTAGGTGCAGAAGATTTTCAAACAAGAAACAATGCTCTAAACCAGCTTATAGACAGTGACTGGAAAGCCGTACCGATTCTCATGAAAGCTCTAAAATGTAAAGAGGTCGAAATACGCGGCAATGCCAAAGAAGCCCTCAAACAGATTTTCAGGACATGTAAAAAACTGGAAAAGCTAGAGCTCTAAATCATTCTACCTGAAATATTCGCATACCTCTTCTAGAGATTGTAAATTAACTGTAATAAGAGGAGATGCACCATGGAACATATTCAGGTGAAAGAGAGTGAATTCTCACTATTATCGGGCGAAGAGTATAGCCACCCCAACCAAAAAATTATCCACTTACTGCACTTAGCCAGTAAGGAAATGCCAGAGAAAGAACCTGATTTTGCTTCGAGGTTCAATGAAATCAACAGTGAACAAGCCGAAGGCCATGAAAATGACTTTTATAATTGGTATGGTGAAAAAATGATGGATTCACTGGAAGAATCCACAAATCGCATGATGAAGACCCTAACCATGCTTAAAAAAGAAATCCACAAAATCCATCGGGAAGACGTCGAAAGCTATTGTCGCTCGCAACTCATAAGCGATTCATGGATTGGTGAAGATGCCAAGGAAGGCATTCTTAAGAAAGTCGCTCATGAAAAGAAATCATTATATAGAACGGGAGAAATGGACAGCTCTATAGATGGCTACATCGGTGCCCGGCCTGTGATCATAAAGCCTTACCAACGTCATCATGATGACATAGAAGATGAAGTCACTCATGCAACAACTATCTTTTATAAACTGAATACAGATGGCATGGATCTCTTCTACGAATTCAGTAAATATTGACTCTCCATACATAGGGGAAACAAAAAAGGCGGACCTTTCGGACCGCCTTTTTCTTCATGTACAAGTAAAGTTTATTTACCGGACATAACACCGTGAGTTTTGAATGCACGGGTAATAGCAAATTCACCAAGTTTGTGACCGACCATGTTGTCAGAAACAAAAACATCTGCGAATTCTTTACCATTGTGAACCTGGAAAGTAAATCCCACGAAATCTGGAAGGATAAGGGATCTACGAGACCAAGTTTTAATTGGTTTTTTACTGCCAGAAGCATTAGCTGCATCTACTTTTTTCTGTAGGTGAGCGTCAACAAATGGACCTTTTTTAATAGAACGTCCCATTATTTCTTCTTCCTTTTCTCTACGATCATCTTAGTAGACTTTCTAGGGTTACGAGTCTTCTTACCTTTAGCAAGCTGACCCCAAGGTGATACCGGGTGAGAACCACCAGAAGTACGACCTTCACCACCACCCATTGGGTGATCGACCGGGTTCATCGCAACACCACGTACGTGTGGTCTTTTACCCTGATAACGCTTCTTACCAGCTTTACCGGTATTTAACTTAGAAAACTCAGAGTTGCCAACTGCACCGATAGTTGCACGGCACTTTAGGTTGATAAGACGAACTTCACCAGATTGTAGTTTAATCTGAGCATAGTTATCGATCTTACCACGAAGAGTAGCAGATTGACCAGCAGATCTAGCTAGAACAGCGCCCTGCTGAGGAATTAGTTCAATTGCGTGAACTGTCATACCTTGAGGAATTCTGTCTAGAGTCATACAGTTACCTGGCTTGAACTCAGCTGTGTCGCCGTTCATTAGAACGTCGCCCTGTACTACACCTTCAGGTGCAATAATGTAACGCTTTTCGCCGTCAGCATAATGAAGAAGTGCGATTCTTGAGTTACGATTTGGATCATACTCAATGTGGGCAACTTTCGCCGGAATGCCGTCTTTATTACGTTTAAAGTCAATTTGACGGTAATTACGCTTAACACCACCACCACGGAAACGAGTAGTAATACGACCCTGGTTGTTACGACCACCAGTGCTCTTCTTACCTTTAGTCAATGACTTCTCAGAAGTTGAACGAGTTACTTCAGAGTAGTCACTTGTGACCATGTTCCTCAATGAGGGAGTTGTTGGTTTATATGATTTTAAACCCATTTTTTAAACCTCTTAGAGAAATTAATAGATTTCGATACTGTCATCAGGCTTAAGAGTAACGATAGCTTTTTTGAAAGATGCAGCTCTTCCTGCAAACTTTGTACGCTGACGCTTCTTTTTACCCTGATAGTTAACTGTGTTAACACTCTTTGGCGCAACACCCCAGATAGCCTTAACAGCACGAGCGATATCAATCTTAGTAGCCGCTTTGTCTACTTTGAAGGTATACTTGTTCTGCTCTTCTGTCAGAGAGTTACTCTTCTCAGAAAGTACTACTGTTTTAATAACTGCGTATGGATCGTTCATATTAATCCTCCTTAGCGATGCGCTCACCAAGTTGCTCAAGAGCTTCTTTAGTGATTACGACTTTTTTACCGCTCAGTAAAATGTATGCATTGACCCAACCAGCACCTACGATAGAACAACCACCAACGTTTCTGAAAGAAAGGTAAGTATTGTTAGCGTTGTCATCCATGACAGAGTCACTGACGATAACAACAGGTCTGTTAGTTGCATCAATTGATTTTAGGAATGCTGCAGCATTTTTAGTTTTTGGCGCGTCAAAAGAAAATTCTTCAACAACCACTACTTCGCCTGCATCTACTCTTTCTGCAAGAGCGCGACGAACAGCTAGTCTTCTAACTTTCTTGTTAACGTGCTTTTTGTAAGAACGTGGAGTTGGACCGAAAATAGTACCACCACCGCGCCAGATTGGGCTTCGGCTTGAACCTGCACGTGCACGTCCTGTACCTTTCTGTCTGAATGGCTTCTTACCGCCACCACTTACTTCGCTGCGAGTTTTAGTCTTAGCTGTACCTGCGCGTAAACCTGCAAGATAGGCAACAACTGCTTCATGAACAGCTTGCTCGCCTTTTTCTCTTTCAAGCCACTTAGCTTGGAGCTCTAGCTCACCAGCTGCACTGCCAGACTTATCGAAAACTTGGACTGTATTACTCATTGTCTAAATCCTCTCTTATTTCTTCTTGGCAGTGCGGAGTACTACGATTCCGCCTTTAGCACCAGGTACGGCACCTTTTACAAGAATTACGTTGTCTTCAGGACGAACTGAAACGACCTGTAGACCCATGATTGTACGCTTAACGTTACCAGTTTGACCAGGCATCTTTCTGCCCTTATAAACACGGCCGGGGAATTCACACATACCGATAGAGCCAGGCTTTCTTGTCCAGTCACCACCGTGTGATGCACGACCACCACCGAAGTTATAACGTTTAACTACACCTTGGAAACCTTTACCTTTTGCTGTGCCGGTGACATCCACGTAAGAACCAGCTTCAAAAGCTTCAACAGTCACAGCTTGACCTAGCTCTTCGGATGGATCTTCAGATAAACGAATTTCTTTAATTAATGCAGGAGGGTTTTCTGCGTTACCAGATTTGTTAAGGTGACCAATAACAGCTTTAGAAACGTTCTTAGCTTTTTTGTTACCGAAACCAACCTGTAGAGCAGAGTAACCATGACTGTCCTGTGTACGAATGTCAAGTACAGGACAAGGACCTGCTTGTATAACTGTTACAGGAACGACTTTACCGTTCTCGTCATAAACCTGGGTCATACCCAGTTTTTTACCAATTAAACCAGCCATTTCCTACTCCGTTAGATTTTAACTGTGATATCTACGCCAGCGGGTAGATTCAGTTTTTTCAATTCATCAACACTTTTCGGAGTTGGATCAACAATATCTAGAAGTCTTTTGTGAGTTCTGATTTCGAACTGCTCCATAGACTTTTTATCACCCATCGGAGAACGGTTCACACTGAAACGTTCAATACGAGTAGGCAGAGGAATTGGACCAGCAACTCTAGCACCTGAGCGCTTCACAGTTCTGACGATTTCGCCAGCAGACTGATCAAGAACTCTATGGTCATAGGCCTGAAGTCTAATTCTAATGGTCTGTTTGTTAGCCATTTTTGTTTATACCTTATTATGTATTACTCATTTATATTACCACTCACTTGTTCGAAGTGAGATGGTTCAATAGTTGCAACCGCACGTCCTTTAGACATGGAGCGCAAATCTGTTGTATAGCGGAATAGCTTCGCCATCGGTACAGTAGCCGTAATGCGCGCAACTATACCATCGCTTTTCATTTCTACAACCTGTCCTCGACGACTTGAAACATCACCGATAATATCACCGGTATTTTCCTCTGGGGAATCAATTTCAAGTTTCATAATTGGTTCAAGGACAATTACACCGGCTTTTTCCACTGCATCTCTTAAAGCAATTGAGGCTGCTGCCTGGAAAGCAGCTTCAGTGGAATCAGTTGCAGAAGATGCTCCACCAATCAATTCACAATGGAAATCGATAAGTGAATAGCCATGAACTACACCTGTTTTTGCTTGCACTTTAACAGCTTGAATTGCTTCATTGATGTAATCTTGTGGAACATCACCATCAGGAATTTTACTCTCAACTGTGACTCCATAACCGCGAGGTTTAGGTTCAATCTTAAGAATAATCTTAGCATAAAGTTTCTTACCGCCGTGCTCTCTGATAAACTCTTCTGAGCCTTCAGCAGCAGCAGTAACAGCTTCTCTATAAGCAACCATAGGGTTACCGGTATTTGCAGAAACATTAAATTCTTTAACAAGTCTCTCATTGATAATTTCCAGGTGAAGTTCACCCATTCCGGAAATTAGGGTCTGACCTGTTTCCTCATTCTCAGATACCTGGAATGTTGGATCTTCGTCAGTCAAAGACTTTAAAGCTCCTTCAAGCTTATCTTTGTCAGCTTTTGACTTTGGTTCAATTACTATAGAAATAACAGGATCCGGGAAAACCATGTTCTCAAGAACAATTGGTTTATCCATTTGACATAGTGTATCACCAGTCTTGGCTAACTTAACACCGACAAGTGCGACGATTTCACCGGCAAAGGCTTGATCTGTCTCTTCCTGTTTATTGGCGTACATTCTAAGAATCTTACCAATACGCTCCTTCTTACCAGAACGAGGATTGTGAAGTGTCATACCTTTTTTAATTACGCCAGAGTAGATCCTAACATAAGTAAGACGGTCTACATACTTGTCTGAAAAAATCTTAAATGCCAAAGCAGTGGTCGGCTCTTCATCAGAGGCCTTGTGCTCAATTTCTGCATTGGTCTTTGGGTGTTTACCTGTGACTCCACCGATATCCAATGGACTTGGTAGATAGTCAACAACTGCATCAAGGAGTGTCTGAACTCCTTTATTTTTGAAAGCTGAACCACAAAGAACCGGTACTATTGTATTCGCCAATGTCAAAGTCCTAATAGATGCCTTAAGCATATCTGTTTCAGGGATCTCATCCATTAGGAAAATTTCGGCGATCTCTTCGTCGTGATCAGCAATCGCTTCGATCATTTCGAGTCTGGCGAGCTCTGCAGCCTCTGCCATATCTTCAGGAATATCTGCCTCTACGACAGTTGTTCCTTTGTCATCTTCAAAAGTAATAGTCTTCATCTTGACCAGATCGATAACTCCGGAAAACGTATCTTCACAGCCAATAGGAAGTTGAAGGAGAACTGGATTTGCGCGGAGTTTGGTGCGGATATCTTCTACAGCTTTCTCAACGTCGGCCCCTACTCGGTCCATCTTGTTGATAAAAGCAACGGCAGGCACGTTGTATTTACGTGCCTGCCGCCAGACTGTTTCTGATTGGGGCTGTACACCGCCTACTGCACAGTAGACTGCGACGGCTCCATCTAAAACTCTTAATGATCTTTCGACTTCAATTGTGAAATCTACATGACCTGGTGTATCGATGATGTTGATTCTTTTGTCATGCCAGTAACAGGTGGTTGCAGCACTTGTGATGGTAATTCCGCGTTGCTGCTCATATTCCATCCAGTCCATGGTGGCTGCGCCATCGTGAACTTCACCTATTTTGTGGTTGACACCAGTGTAATATAGAATTCTTTCAGTCGTGGTCGTCTTACCGGCATCTATGTGAGCCATGATACCGATATTTCTAACCTGGTCAAGAGGAATATCTCTAACTACGTCTTTGCTCATTAGTGGACAAACCTCTTAAGTAAAACTAATGCAGATTACCAGCGGTAATGCGCGAAAGCTTTATTTGCTGCTGCCATACGGTGAGTATCGTCTTTCTTCTTAACGGCACTACCTGTGTTGTTGTATGCGTCAACAAGCTCATTTGAAAGATTGATGTGCATTGGCTTACCTTTACGGTTAGCTGAGTAAGTAATCAACCATCTCATTGCCAAAGCCATCTGTCTATCTGGAGCAACCTCTACTGGAACCTGGTATGTAGCACCACCAACACGGCGAGACTTAACCTGAACCTGAGGCTTAATGTTCTCAAGAGCCTGGAAGAAAACTTCTAGGGCATCTGCATCTTTAACTTTCTTAGCGACTGCATCCATAGCTTTATAAACTACTTTTTCAGCTGTTGCTTTTTTGCCGTCAGACATAACCATATTGATTAGTCTGGACATCAATTCACTGTTGTAACGTGAATCTGGTAAAACTTCGCGTTTTGGAGCTCTTTTCTTTCTCATTTATAAAATCCCAAATTAGCTCTTCTTAGGCTTCTTAGTACCGTACTTAGAACGACCCTGGCCACGTTTATCAACGCCAAGTGAGTCCAAAGCACCACGAACAAGGTGGTAACGTACACCAGGAAGGTCACGTACACGACCGCCGCGAACCAGAACAACACTGTGTTCCTGAAGGTTGTGACCTTCACCGCCGATGTATGCGTTAACTTCTTCGCCGTTAGTTAGACGAACTCTGGCTACTTTACGTAGAGCTGAGTTAGGTTTCTTAGGTGTTCTTGTAGTCACCTGAATACAAACGCCACGTCTCTGTGGACATTTTGCAAGAGCTCTGGCCTTTGACTTACGAGACTTACTCCCGCGGCCTTTTCTTACAAGTTGGTTAATTGTTGGCATAAAAAATCCTTAAATATCAACATCATCTATTTTTCAAAAAGTCCCCTAGTTTAACGTAACATGTTATCATTGCAAGTTAGCTAAGGGACTTTTTTATTTATTAATCTAGGGACAGCATTGCCTTAGCTGAAGCAAGCTTGTCACTCTGATTTTCTTCTTCGCTCTTTTCTGTATCTGCAACTGAAACACCCTCTTTAATGACCTTCATAGATCTTAGAGGTTCAATTCCGGTACCAGCAGGAATTAAGTGACCCATGATCACATTTTCCTTGAAGCCTTTAAGTACATCCGCTTTACCCAGTGTGGCAGCGTCTGTAAGGATTCTTGTAGTATCCTGGAAAGATGCAGCAGAGATGAAACTCTCTGTTTCAAGTGATGCCTTAGTAATACCAAGAAGAACTGCCTGACCTTCTGCCGGCTGTCCACCCTCTGCAACAACTCTGTCGTTTTCTAGCTGGAACGCCTTCTTATCGACCTGTTCACCAGTTAGGAACTTAGTTGTGCCAGAATCAGTAATTCTTACTTTGCGCATCATTTGACGAACGATGACTTCAACGTGTTTATCATTGATCTCAACACCCTGAAGTCGATAGACTTCCTGAACTTCATTTACAAGGTACTCTTGCAACTCTTGAGGTCCACAAACTTCCAGCATGTCTTGTAGGACTACTGCACCGTCAGTGAGTGATGTACCTTTTCTTACGAAGTCGCCCTGTAGAACAGTAATACGACGGTTAGTCGGGATCAATTGCTCTTCTGCGACGTTAGTCTCAGGATCTCTAATAATGACAAGCTGCTTACCTTTGGTCTGCTTGCCGAATTCGATAATACCGTCAATCTTTGAAATATAAGCAGGCTCTTTAGGAAGACGAGCTTCAAATAATTCAGCTACACGTGGAAGACCACCAGTAATATCTTTTGTTCTTGCACTCTGACGAGGAATTCTCGCCAGGAACTCACCTGCTACCACTTTGTCACCCTCATTAATCATAATGTGAGCACCAGCTGGTAGTGAGTAGTGTGAAATAATTTCGCCTGCACCATCAACGATAGCTAACTGCGGGTGAAGGTCATCACGGTGTTCTAGAACAACGATTTCTTCTTCACCAGTAGACTTAACTTCACGAGATAGAGTTACACCTTCTACAAGGTCACGGAACTCTACAGTACCGGCATTTTCTGTAATAATTGGGACATTGTGTGGGTCCCACTTAGCGTATACTTCGCCAGCCTTAACTTTAGCACCGTCTTTCTTAGAAATAACTGTACCAGTTACAAGGTCATTTGACTCAACGTAAACGCCGTCTTCATTTTCAATATTAAGCTTACCGTTCTTATTGATAACAACCAATGAGCCGTCTTCTTGCTCAACTGTACGTGCATCTACAAGTACGATCTTACCAGCGTACTTAGCTTTAAGTACCGGTTTCTTAAATGTAGTGGTTGCGACACCACCAACGTGGAATGTACGCATTGTCAGCTGTGTACCAGGCTCACCGATTGACTGAGCAGCAACGATACCGATGGCATCACCAATCTTAGCTGGTGCATCATCTGCAAGCATTCTACCATAACAAGTAGAACATACGCCTGTTTCAGCTTCACAAGTTAGAACAGAACGAATGTGAATACTTTCAATACCACGGTCAACTATCTTAGTTGCAATTTCACTGTCAATTTCTTGACCAGCTGAGACCAATAGGTCTTCCTTGTTTTTGCTAAGTGGATCGTGAATATCATCAACACTTATACGACCAATGATACGGTCTTCAAGTGGTAACATATCATCGTCACCCTCACGGATGGCTTTAACCCAGATACCTTTAGTTGTCTGACAATCTTCTTCAGTACAGATAACGTCTTGAGCAACGTCAACAAGTTTACGAGTCATGTAGCCGGAGTCAGCAGTTTTAAGAGCTGTATCCGCTAGACCCTTACGAGCACCGTGTGAACTAATGAAGTACTCTAGAACTGTTAGACCTTCACGGAAGTTTGACTTAATTGGACGTTCAATGATTTCACCTGATGGTTTAGCCATTAGACCACGCATACCTGCCAACTGACGGATCTGATCTTTAGAACCCCTTGCTCCGGAGTCAAGCATGGCCCATACTGAGTTAATTTCATCAAGACCCATGTTGTGAGCAATAGTACCAAATAGGTGTGAAGCGACCTGAGTATTTGCATGCGTCCAGATATCGATACATTTATTGTATCTTTCACGCTCTGTAATAACACCATTAATGAACTGCTGACGAACCTCATCAACTTCATTTTCTGCAAGAGCGACTACCTGATTCTTTTCATCAGGAATAATCATATCGACTGTTGCTACAGAGAAACCAGACTTAGTCGCATACTGGAAACCAGTTTTCTTAAGACCATCAAGAGTCTTAACAGTTTCGTTACGACCCAGGTGGTCGTGACACTGACTGATCAGGTTACCTAGAGTTTTCTTTGTAACGTTGTCATTGTAGAAGCCCATTTCATCTGGCCATACTTCCCAGAAGATACAACGTCCTGCAGTTGTCGCGATGTACTTAACATCTGACTTACCCCAAGGCCTATCCTTACCAAAATCCGGGTTTCTGAATCTAATTAGATCGTGAATACCGATAATACCGGAATCCATCGCCCATAGAACTTCATTAACATCGTTATAAGCAGTTAGCTTATCAGCATCCAGCTTTTCATTTTTACTATTCCAGTAATTCATGAAGTAGCAGCCTAGTGTCATATCCTGTGTAGGAGTACATAATGGCTTACCATTTGCTGGTGAGAAAATATTATTTGGCGAAAGCATAAGTAGCTTCGCTTCCATCTGTGCTTCATTTGACAGAGGAATGTGTACCGCCATCTGGTCACCATCGAAGTCAGCATTATAAGCTGCACATACCAGTGGATGAACACGAATCGCTTTACCTTCAATCAATACCGGATCAAATGCCTGAATAGAAAGACGGTGAAGAGTTGGTGCACGGTTAAGCATAACAGGGTGACCTTGAGTTACTTCCTCAAGAACGTCCCAAACTTCAGTTGCACCTCTTTCAATCATCTTCTTAGCGCTACGAACAGTGTGAACAACACCCTGCTCTTTAAGACGGCGGATAATAAATGGTTCAAATAGAACTAGAGCCATCTGCTTAGGAAGACCACACTGGTGAAGTTTTAGCTCAGGACCAACAACGATCACAGAACGACCAGAGTAATCAACACGCTTACCAAGCAAGTTCTGACGGAAACGACCAGACTTACCTTTAAGCATATCACAAAGTGACTTAAGCTGACGGTTACCTGCACCTGTTACAGCACGACCATGACGACCATTATCAAGCAGAGCATCCACAGCTTCCTGAAGCATACGCTTCTCATTGCGGATGATCACTTCCGGAGTACGGAGGTGAAGTAGGTTTTTCAAACGGTTATTACGGTTAATAACACGTCTATATAGGTCATTCAAGTCAGAAGTCGCAAAACGACCACCTTCAAGTGGCACTAGAGGACGTAGGTCTGGAGGTATTACCGGTAGAGTTTCAATAATCATCCACTCTGGCTTAGTTCCATTATTCATGAAACCTTCCATAAGACGCATTCTCTTAGCAATCTTCTTGTGGTTAGCTTTACTTCTAGTGGCTGCCATTTCAGCTGCAAGCTGCTCAAGTAGAGCCTCAGGATCTACCTGTTTAAGCAGTTCTTTTACAGCTGTAGCACCCATTCCTGCCTGGAATGAATCACCGTACATCTCCTGAGCTTCACGGTACTCAACATCTGTAAGGATTTGCTTAAGCTGTAGTGGTGTATCGCCCGGATCAATAACAATCCAGTCTTCATAGTAAATGATACGCTCAAGAGCACGTGCAGTCATGTCAAGAACAAGACCAAGGCGACTCGGCATACATTTGAAGAACCAAATGTGCGATACAGGTACTGCTAGATCGATGTGACCCATGCGCTCACGACGAACCCGTGACTGAGTTACCTCAACACCACAACGGTCACAGACAATACCTTTATGTTTAATTCTTTTATACTTACCGCAGTTACATTTCCAATCCTTAGTCGGTCCAAAAATTCTTTCACAGAAAAGACCGCCTTTTTCAGGCTTAAATGTACGGTAGTTAATTGTTTCAGGGTTTTTAATTTCCCCACGGCTCCATGAAGTAATAACTTCGGGAGAGGCCAGGCCAATAGTAACTTGCGAAAAGTTACTCGAGCTTTCGGCACCTATCATTTGTTTGACAAGAGTCGTATCCATAATTCCTTCCTTCTCCTTCTAATTAGCCGCGCTTAACTCTGATATCGAGACAAAGACTCTGCATTTCCTTCATAAGAACGTTGAAGGACTCAGGAATACCAGCAACTAGAGTATTATCACCGCGAACTATTGATTCGTAAATCTTCGTTCTACCGACAACGTCGTCACTCTTAACTGTTAACATTTCCTGTAGAGTGTAAGCTGCGCCATATGCTTCAAGTGCCCAAACTTCCATTTCTCCGAAACGCTGACCACCATGCTGTGCTTTACCACCAAGAGGCTGCTGTGTAACCAATGAGTATGGACCAACTGCACGGGCGTGGATTTTATTCACAACTAAGTGATCTAGTTTAAGCATGTAGATCTGACCTACAGTTACTCTCTGAGCAAACCTTTCACCTGTACGACCGTCGAATAGTTCAGCTTTACCGTCTTCTGGTAAGCCAGCTTCAACAAGAAGCTCACGGATCTTCGCTTCAGGTACACCATCGAAAACTGGAGAGGCGATATTGTAGCCAAGCTTCTTTGCTGCCCAACCCAGGTGAGTCTCAAGAATCTGACCAACGTTCATACGCGATGGTACACCAAGTGGGTTAAGGATAATATCTACCGGAGTACCGTCTTTCTGGAATGGTAGGTCAGCGATAGGAACGATATTTGAAACAATACCTTTATTACCGTGACGACCAGCCATCTTATCACCAACAGAAAGCTTACGCTTAGCTGCGATGTAGACTTTAACACCTTTGATTACACCAGGGTCTTTACCCTCAGAGCTCTCAAGCTGTTCGATACTCTCCTGATGACGGAGTTTAATATCTTTAAGACGTAAGTTGAATGACTTCATCACTTCATCAATCTGATCCTTAGCTGGACCATCAGGAAGCGAGTAAGTGTCGTGATGACTAGCAAGCTTACGTAGTAGTACTTTAGTAATTTTTCTGTTAGCAGGAATAACAACAGTTGAACCGTTGTCTTCTTCACTTACGATGTCGACTGGAAGCTTTGACCCAAGAAGAATGGAACCAAGTTTGTCTGCCAGGTCATCAAGGAATTCCTGATACTGAACTTTATAATTGTTGTTTGCTTCTTTAACCTGGCGCTTTATGTCAGCTTTAGAAACAGAAACCTTAGTAGGATCAACTTTACGCTCAACGCGGATATCCATAACAACACCGCTTACACCTGAAGGCGTGTAAAGAGATGAATCTTTAACGTCAGCAGCTTTATCACCGAAGATTGCTCTAAGAAGTCTTTCTTCCGGAGCAAGTTCAGTTTCACTCTTAGGAGTGATTTTACCTACTAGGATATCACCAGGCTTAACTTCAGCACCTAGACGAATAACACCTTCTGGACCAAGGTTACGAAGAGCCTCTTCACCAACATTTGGTGTGTCACGAGTAATCTCTTCTGGACCAAGCTTAGTGTCACGTGCTTGAATGTTAGCTTCAGCAATGTGAATACTTGTGTAAACGTCATCGTGAACAATTCTTTCACTGATAATAATCGCATCCTCAAAGTTGTAACCACACCATGGCATGAATGCCACAAGAACGTTACGACCAAGAGCAAGTTCACCACCCTGTGTAGCAAAACCATCTGCAATAACATCACCAGTTTTAACTGTATCACCAGCCTTAACGATAGGCTTCTGGTTCATACAAGTACTGGAGTTCGAACGCATGAACTTATAGAGTTCGTAAACATTCTCTTCTGTTAAGTCAGCTTCATCTGCTGGTAGATT
Source organism: Lentisphaerales bacterium (assembly GCA_022446985.1). Lineage (GTDB taxonomy): Bacteria > Verrucomicrobiota > Lentisphaeria > Lentisphaerales > Lentisphaeraceae > JAKVBD01. The sequence continues at coordinate 90,211 of JAKVBD010000004.1, read as the reverse complement.
ACCATCTGCAGTTACAACGATCTTAGTGCTTGTTGCACTTGCAACGACACCATCAATTTTAGTACAAACAACAGCGCGTGAGTCTTTAGCAACAGTTGCTTCCATACCAGTACCAACAAGTGGAGACTCAGCACATAAAAGCGGAACTGCCTGACGCTGCATGTTTGATCCCATCAATGCACGGTTTGCATCGTCGTGTTCTAGGAATGGGATACAACTTGTAGCTGGTGAGACCAACTGCTTTGGAGATACATCCATGTGAGTAATTGCTTCACTCTCTTGGTCTCCAGAGTCACCTTCATTACGAGAAAGTACAAATTGCTGTGTAAATTTACCATCTTCAAGTTCGGCATTTGCCTGTGCAATAACGAACTCCTCTTCTGAGTCAGCAGTTACATACTCGATCTCATCTGTAACTTTACCGTCAATAACTTTACGATAAGGAGTCTCAATGAAACCGTAACTGTTAACTTTACCGAAAATCGCCAGCGAAGAAATCAGACCAATGTTTGGTCCCTCTGGAGTTTCAATAGGACAAATTCTACCATAGTGAGAAGAGTGAACGTCTCGAACTTCGAAACCTGCTCTTTCACGGCTAAGACCACCAGGACCTAAAGCAGAAAGACGACGCTTAGCAGTAAGTTCTGCAAGTGGATTTGTCTGATCCATAAACTGTGACAGCTGTGAGCGACCAAAGAAGTCTCGAACTACACTCTGAAGTGCTTTAGGGTTAATTAGTTTAGCAGGAGTCATAGTATCTGACTCCATATCAAATAAAGTCATACGCTCACGGATCAAACGCTCTGTACGAGCAAGACCAACACGGACCTGATTTTGAACAAGCTCACCGACTGTTCTAACACGACGACTACCTAAGTGGTCAATATCGTCAATACGACCCTTAGAAGTTTTGAGTTTCATAACATACTTAGTAGCAGCTACTATATCGTCTGGCTGAAGAGTTCTCTCTTCTTTTGGCACGTCAATTTTAAGCTTTTGATTGATCTTATAACGACCAACATAGCCAAGATCGTAATGCTTCATATCGAAGAACAAACGCTTCAATAACTGCTTAGCATTTGCAGTACTTGGGGGATCGCCTGGACGCATTTTCTTGTATATTGTCTTAAGAGCATCGTCAGCATCTGTTGATGGATCGCGTTCAACAGCAAGAATAAATGTATTACCAAGTACTTTAGTATCTACAAATTCAAGCTTCTTGACACCCATATCCTTCAGAGCATCAAGGATTACCGGACTTAGAGGCTCTAGACCTTTTGCGACAATATCGCCTTCATCATTGAGAATATCTTCAATAGCATAAAGATCACTTAAGTTATCTTTCTTGCCAATAGCTGAAAGAGAATTTTTTTCGATGCCATAGACAACATCGAGCAACTCTCTATTTGTTTCATATGCCAGTGCACGCAGGAAAGTCGAAACTAAAAATTTACGTCTGCGGCGGCGTCTATCCAGGTAAATGTACATAAGATCGCTATTATCATACTGGACTTCCATCCAGGAACCGCGATCAGGAATAATTCTGTACGAGTAAAGTGTACGGCCGGCAGTACTTTTGCTCTTCTCAAAGCAAATACCAGGTGTTCTGTGTAACTGACTTATTATAACGCGCTCTGCACCGTTAATGACAAAAGTTGCACGATCAGTCATCATAGGGATATCGCCCATATAGACTCGATCTTCAATAATTTCCCCTTTAGCATCTGTAGCCGACTTATTTTCCAAACGGAAAGTCACGTGAAGTGGTACGGCATAAGTCTCCCCATCTTTAAGACAGTCAATCATTGACTTCTTAGGGATTCCTAACTCATAGGATACAAAATTCAGCGTACAATTCTTGTCAAAACTTTCAATTGGGAAAACTTCTGTGAAAGCCTCTTGCAACCCGGTATTGGTGCGCTCTTCCGCTGATGACCCTGACTGTAGACACTCAAAAAAAGAATCTAACTGAACAGAGATCAGATCCGGGATATCAATAACATCCGGTAACCTTCCGTAGTTAACTCGTTTTGACATACTCAAACAAACCTCAATGATGGTATTAGTAAAATAAAATAGTATAGGGGACAGGCATAAACCTGACCCCTAATAAGCCAATTGTTAAGCTAGAAATATCGCAGTCTTATTTAACTTCGACTTTCGCTCCAGCTTCTTCAACTTCAGCTTTGATTTTTTCAGCTTCGTCTTTGCTAACAGCTTCTTTAAGTGGCTTTGGAGCACCTTCAACAAGCTCTTTCGCGTCTTTAAGACCAAGACCAGTAACAGAACGTACAGCTTTAATTGCTGCGATCTTGTTAGCACCCATGTCAGCTAGGATGACGTCAAACTCAGTCTGCTCTTCAACAGCTTCGCCACCACCAGCACCAGGAGCTGCTGCAACAGCAACAGCTGGAGCTGCTGCAGTTACATCCCACTTCTCTTCTAGGGCTTTAACAAGGTTAATACAGTCAAGTACAGTCATACCTTCGAGCTTTTCGATAAGCTCAGTAATTTCTTTTGATACTTCTACAGTTTCAGACATTTCTCAATCTCCGCTTATTAAGATTCGTTTTGTTTATCACAATAATTTTTAATAACAGAAGGCACGCCAGCGTAAGTCTGGTTCAAGATGCCAACAAGCTTCTGTGGTCCGGCTTTAATAACAGAAAGAAGTTTAGCACGAGCTTCATCTTTAGTTGGTAGATCAGCTACTTTTACTGCTTCTTTCTCATCAAGAAGTTCCCCGTCAAGGAATGCTGCTTTAAATGAAACTTCTTCATTCTCTTTAGCAAACTTCTTAATTACTTTAGCCCACTCTGGAGTCTCGCCTTCGCCATAAACGACAGCAGTACCACCAGTTAGTTCTAGGTCAGCTAGTCCAGCGTAAGACTTACCTTCAGCTGCTTTTTTGATTAGCTTATTTTTGTGAACCTGGAACTGAGCATTTTGCTCTTTTAGTAGACCTTTTAATTCTTCCTGTTTCTTTACAGACATTCCCATATAAGAAACAAGAAGGAAATTTCCGGACTCATCCAGTAAACTCTGGATATGTTCAACTACGATTGGTTTTTCCGGTCTCATGATTACACCTTCAGTATGTCTTTCAGGTCAATTTTAACGCCGGGACTCATAGTCGCACTTAGAGTACAGCTGATAACATAGTTACCTTTAGTAGCAGCTGGACGAGCTTTAAGGATAGCGCCTATAGCAACCTCTGCATTTTCCACTAGAGCACCAGCTTCAAACGAAACCTTACCTAGTGGCATGTGTGCAGCACCGCCTTTATCAGCTCTATACTCAACACGACCTGCTTTAGATTCTTTCACTGCAGCAGCTGTATCGTCTGTTACTGTACCGGTCTTTGGATTAGGCATTAAGCCTCTTGGACCAAGTACACGACCTAGAGTTCTTACTTCTTTCATGGCAGCCGGAGTGGCAACCAATACATCAAATTCTGTCCATCCGCCTTTAATCTTTTCGATCAATTCAGCAGAACCAACTTCATCAGCACCAGCAGCTTTAGCAGCTTCTGCGGCTTCTCCATCAGCGACAACGACAACTTTGATATCTTTCCCAGTACCATTTGGCAACGTTACTGCGCCACGTACGTTCTGATCAGATTGGCGAGTATCAATACCAAGCTTGAATGCAACGTCAATAGTTTCATCAAACTTTGGTTTTGGCATAGCCTTAATAATCTTCACAGCCTCTTCAAGAGAGTATGCACCGGCACGGTCGAACGAAGACAATCTGGATTTGTAGAGTTTACTACGCTTCATCGACCACCTCGATTCCCATGCTTCTCGCCGTTCCTTTTAACAAACGAACAGCAGCATCTTCACTATTGACCTTAAGGTCATCTTTTTTGATCTCAGCGATTTCCAAGAGTTGCGCCACGGAGACTTTGCCAACAAATCCGCTTCCTGGCTTCTGTGAACCAGAAGCTAAACCTGCAGCCTTTTTAATCAAGACTGGTGCAGGCGGAGATTTGGTAATAAACGTGAACGAACGGTCCTGAAACACAGTAATTACAACTGGAATTATAGTTCCAGATTGTTGCTGTGTCTGGGCATTAAATGCCTTACAGAATTCCATAATGTTCACACCCTGCGCACCTAGCGCTGGGCCTACCGGCGGTGCTGGGTTGGCTTGTCCAGCCGGGATCTGCAATCTTATTTCGCCTTTAACCTTTTTTGCCATAATCCTTCCCTGTAACAGATTACTTAAAGGTTCTAGTTACTCCGCTCTACTTGCCAGTATTCAACTTCAACTGGTGTAGAACGGCCGAATATAGTAACTTCAATTTGAAGCTTACCTCTATCCGGATCGACATTAATGATAGAGCCTTCGAAGTTCTCGAATGCACCATCTTTAATCTTCACGACTTCACCGGCTGTGAAATCAACTTTTGGCTTAACAGCTTTTTCATCAGACTTGAGAGCATTTCGAATGTCATCAATTTCCGTTGCTGTTAAAGCTACTGGGTTATCACCACCGATAAAATTTATAACTCCGTTAGTGTCTTTAATGAAGTACCAAACATCCTCACGGATTTTTGAAAAATCATCTTCTAATTCAACATTAACGAATACATAACCCGGGAATAGTTTACGATTAATCGTCGTCTTTTTCCCACGCTTAATTTCTGTAACTTTTTCCTGAGGGACAAGAATCTCAAAGATATAATCTTCCATGCCTTCCAGAGCGATTCTTTTCTCAATCGACTCTCTTACTTTGTTCTCTTTATTAGAAAGAACCTGTAGGGTATACCATTTACCTTGCATCAAACATTAATCCTTGTTCTTAATCCTCTAAGAATTGACTGAATTAAATCAGCCATTGTATTACATTTCCAAAGGCCAAGTCAACCACTGCTACAAATAGAGCTAGGATTAGACAGGCTACAGTAACAACAATCGTCGACTCAATTAGCTCACGCTTTTGTGGCCACGAACATTTTTTAAGTTCTTCTACTGTGTCGACAGTGTATTTACTAAATCTTCTGATCGGATTGCTCATTACTGAATCCAGTATTTAAAATGGCAGGTGAGACAGGGTTCGAACCTGCGACCCTCGGTTTTGGAGACCGATGCTCTACCAACTGAGCTACTCACCTACCCAAATTTACCTAGTTTCTCTGTAGAGGGTATGCCTGCGGACCTTAGGATTATATTTCTTCAGCTCAATACGACCAGGAGTATTGGTCTTATTTTTGCTACTGCTATAAGTCCTCTCTCCAGTTTCTGTACACTGAAGAATAATGGTTTCTCTAGCGCCTTTTGCCATAGCAGGCTCCTTATTTTACAGAGGCAGTCAGGTTTTGTTTACTCAACGATTGAGCTAACAGTACCTGCACCTACAGTTCTACCACCTTCACGGATAGCGAAACGAAGTTTCTCAGCCATCGCGATTGGTGCAATTAGTTCAACTTCGATAGATACGTTATCACCAGGCATAACCATGTCTCTACCCTCTTCAAGAGCAATAACACCAGTTACGTCAGTAGTTCTAAAGAAGAACTGTGGACGGTATCCAGCAAAGAAAGGTTTGTGACGACCACCTTCTTTCTGAGAAAGAACGTAAACTTCACCTTTAAATTTAGTGTGAGGATTAATTGTACCTGGCTTAGCAAGAACCTGACCACGCTCAACTTCATCCTTCTTAGTACCACGAAGTAGTGCGCCGATGTTATCGCCAGCTTCACCTTGCTGAAGAAGTTTGCGGAACATTTCAACACCAGTACAGGTAGTCTTAGTAGTCTCTCTGATACCAACGATTTCAATCTCTTCGTTGACTTTAACTACACCAGTCTCAACACGACCAGTAACAACAGTACCACGACCTTCGATTGAGAATACGTCCTCGATCGGCATTAGGAAATCTTGGTCAACTGGACGATCCGGAGTTGGAATATACTCGTCAACAGCAGCCATAAGATCCATGATAGCTTTTGCATCATCAGAAGAAGAATCACCTGACTCTAATGCCTTAAGAGCAGAACCACTGATTACTGGTAGATCATCACCAGGGAAGTCGTACTGATTAAGAATGTCACGGATATCCATCTCAACTAGTTCAAGCATCTCTTCGTCACCATCTAGCTGGTCAGCTTTGTTGATGAAAACAACGATAGCTGGAACCCCAACCTGACGAGCAAGTAGGATGTGCTCACGAGTCTGAGCCATAGGACCGTCAGTTGCAGCGATTACAAGAATAGCACCGTCCATCTGAGCAGCACCAGTAATCATGTTCTTTACGTAGTCCGCGTGACCAGGACAGTCAACGTGAGCGTAGTGACGGTTAGACGTCTCATACTCAACGTGAGAAGTGTTAATAGTGATACCACGAGCCTTCTCTTCAGGTGCATTATCGATATCAGCATAATTCATGGCCTCTCCACCCATTGCATGAGCGAGAATTGTGGTAATGGCAGCAGTCAACGTGGTTTTACCATGGTCCACGTGGCCGATTGTACCAATATTTACGTGAGGCTTAGTTCTTTCGAATGTTTCCTTAGCCATTTTATATATTTCCTTTATCCACGTTTTTTTTATATGGAGCCTACGAGCAGAGTTGAACTGCCGACCTCATCCTTACCAAGGATGCGCTCTACCACTGAGCTACATAGGCCTACTCATTTATGATTAAGGGCAAGAATATAGGCTCCTTGCCCCTCTTGTCAATTCAAGTTTTTTTTAACTTTAATCTTTTCTCAAGAATTACTTTTTGTCGTCTGGGACGTCAAGACCTTCAAGAGCAGAGTCGAAGATATCGCCAATACCGCCGAAGCTTGCATCTGCAGCAGGAGCAGCATTGAAGTTTGAAGCCTGACCAGATCTCATACTTAGAGCAATACGACGCTCGTCATTATCGATCTTTATTACTTTAGCTTCAATATCATCACCAAGATTTAGAACATCTTTTACGCGATTTACTTTCTTGTCACTTAGCTGAGTGATGTGAACCAAACCGTCAATACCATTCATCAGTTCAACGAAAGCACCATAAGAAGTAATCTTAGTAACAGAACCTTTCACCATGTCGCCGATCTTAAATAGATCTTCGATCTTTTCCCATGGATCTTCGCCAAGCTGCTTAATACCGAGTGAAATCCTCTGCTGTTCTGGATTAATCTCAAGAACAACTGCCTCAACTTCATCACCTTTCTTAAGAACTTCAGCAGGATTATTGATCTTGCGAGTCCAAGACATATCTGAAACGTGGATCATACCGTCTATATCATCCTGAATCTCAACGAAAGCACCATAAGAAGTAAGGTTGCGAACTTTACCTTTAACAGTAGAGTTTACAGGGTATTTCTGAGCGATAATTTCCCAAGGATTTTCAGTAGTCTGACGAAGGCCAAGGGAGATCTTCTTAGTTTCAGACTGAATGTCAAGAATAATAGCTTCAACTTCTTCGCCAACCATAAGAACATCGCTTGCACGAGTAATACGCTTAGTCCAAGACATTTCTGAAACGTGAATGAGACCTTCGATACCTTCTTCGATTTCCACGAAAGCACCGTATGGCATAATATTAACAACTTTACCTTTGATAGAAGTATTGACAGGGAATCTTTCGCCGATTTTCTCCCATGGATCTTTACTCTTCTGCTTAAGGCCAAGTGATACACGACGCTTCTCTGTATCGATATCTAGAATCATTACTTCAATTTCATCACCCATAGCAAGCATTTCAGATGGATGAGAAATTCTCCCCCAGCTCATATCTGTAATGTGAAGAAGACCATCCATACCATTCAAATCAATGAATGCACCGAAGTCAGTGATATTCTTAACGATACCTTTGCGAATGTCACCAATATTGATAACTTTAAGAAGAGCTTCTTTCTGCTCTTCACGAGCTTCTTCAAGTAGCTCACGACGTGAAAGAATAATATTCTTTCTGTCGATGTTGATTTTCAAAATCTTAAATTCAAATTCCTTGTTGAGGAAATCATCAAGGTTTCTAACAGGACCAATGTCAACGTGTGAACCAGGAAGGAATCCGTCTACACCGATATCGATAATCAAGCCACCTTTAACTCTGTACTTAACAAGACCTTTAACGATGTCACCTTCATTTCTTTCAGTAAGAAGGATATCCCATGACTTCTGAAGCTCAGCTTTCTGAACACTGATCTCAGGCATATTATTTTCATCTTCAATAGTCTCAAGAAAAACATCAACTTGATCTTTAACTTTTAGACCATCCCAGTCTTTAAACTCATCTTTACCTACAAAGCCTTCAGCTTTGTAACCGATGTCAATTAGTGCACCATTGTCTTTCTTTTCTACAACGATACCGCTGATGAGCTTACCCTCAACGTAATTTTCTGTGCTTGAATCAACTTCACCAAGCAAATCGTCCATGCTTGGGATGTTTTCGAGGTTTACGAATTCCATATATTTCACTTATGTAAACCATACAGCTACTCACTGTATAATTTTTGGTTATTGGTTATAGTTAGCATTTCATTACAAGGTGCACAACAAAATATTTCGCACCCATAAAAATGGCCGATACTTATACCTTCTAACATCTAAACTTCAAACACTTAGCTCAAAAATAACCAAAGTTATTTTTTAACATATTCAACATTTATGTTTATTTGATATTCAAAGTGACAAAGCTACCTTAAATTTATAATTTGAAATACGGAGTTTATATATGTCTGATATCGCTTTACCTGACGGCTTGTTCGGTAACTGGATCTGGTCTGAGCCAGAAACCCAACCTTATCGTGAATCTCACGTATTTTTCCGCCGTAAGTTCACCTTAAATGAAGTTCCAGGCATTGCCGAGATGTGGATCAGCTGTCACACGTATTTCAATATCTATATTAATGAGCAACACCTTTCTTTTGGACCATGCCCATCCATCAGAACCCACTCATATGTTCAATACTTCAACATCACACACCTGCTGCAAACAGGTAAAAATATCATAAGCATCCAAGCCAGCAACCCTCAAATCTCACGTCTAAGCAATACTAAACAAAGCGATGGCTTATGGGTCCAAGTTAACATCGATGACACTAGCCATTTTGCCACCGATGACACCTGGACTACTGCAAAAGCTCAACATATGCTTCCAAATCAATTTAGAATATCTACCTCACACGGCTTCGTTGAGACACAAGATCTGAGAAATTATAATCGCCAATGGAATAAAATCTTTGAGACCAAAGACTCTGCTGACTTAACTATCAAAAGTCCTCATGAATGGTCTGAAGCTTATATTATTTCAGCAGTTTCGCCTCATGAACTTTTACCTTGACAACTACCTGAATTCACAAGTTCTCAGATCCATTTCAAAAATATAACAGCACGTGGACTTACAAGACCTGACAAAGCCTCTTTAAATGTCGAATTCAATCAGATAATTACAACGCCGGGCACCTATGTTGCACATTGCTCATTTCATAGCGCAAATGCCTTTCAGGAAGAGGTCTTTGTACATTGCGACGACTCGTATAAGCTATTTATTAATGGAAGCCTAGTTAATTCACAAGGCGACCAACGCTCCCTAAATGGAGCTGACCCTGATTGGCTCAAGCCGATGACTTGCCTTGAAGGCATAGAAAGTAACTCTCATTGCCATGCTCAAATCCAACAAGGCTGGAACAACGTAATCGTTATATACTACGGAGATCACAATTCAGCAGGTATAACAATAAACTTTCATAATTTCCCTGCGGCAGAAATGCAAGCAGTCCAGAAACCTGCAGAGGAACCAACACTTGGCTGGAAACTAGCTGGACCTCTTCTTATTCCATTCTCTCATATTTCAGGCCTATTAAACTTTGATCAAATGCAACAGGTCTCCTATCACAATCTTAGACCTTGTGACACCTCTGCCTACCTCATGTCTCTGGATTTCACTCCAAGTTCAGTAACAGAAGAACCTCTTGGCTTCCTAGAACTCAGCTCTAGTGAATACGTTATACTAGATCTTGGAAAATGCGCCAGTGGAACACCACTCATTACATTTTCTGGAAACTCAGGAGATATTATAGACATCATTTACGGCGAATTGAGCATCGATGGTAAACTACTGCCACTGCACAGTAACCATGGTAGACAGTCAGACACTATCATCCTACCTCAAGAAGAAATCACTTGGTCAACCCAAAATACCCGTTCATTCAGATACTTAGCAATCCATGTCAGAGACGCCAAAGAAAGTTGCTTCATAAAGAACCCTGCTCTACGCGTCATTGGTGTACAAGAAGAAATGAAAGGTAAATTCTCTTCTAACGATGAAATTATAAACGGAATCTACCAAGTAGGCCTACAGACCCTAGAAAGCTGCTCAAAATATAATTTTGTCGACACACCCTCTGGAGACGCTTGTCAATATATTGCAGATGCTGCAATCCAGGCAATGGCCAGCCTGCAAACAATGGGCACTGACACTCTCTCACGTAAAGCTCTTATAGAATTTGCCACACAGCAATTCGAAACTGGTGAAATACCCGGTGCCTGCCCGAGTGATATTTATTTTAATATCCCAGACTACCCTCTCCATTGGGTAAAATGGCTTCAGAAGCACCTGTTATATACAGATGACAGAGATTTACTTGAGATCTGCCTGCCTACTCTTGGCCACCTCATGGACTACTACAACAGTCTGGCTCTTCCTGAGCTTGAAGTCCTGGGCGGAAATCTAGGTGAACTCTGCTTCCTCGATCATGAAGATATCGACCGACAAGGCATTGTTACAGGTCTCAATGCGCTATACTGCAGAGCCCTTCATTCTGCAGCTTGGATCTTTGACTATGCAAATATACCAGATTCTGCAAGCACTGTAAGAAATCGTGCTAAACATGTAGCCAAAACCATTAGAGACTTATGCTGGAATGAAGATCGTGGTCTCTTTGCAGACTGTTATGCAAATAGCCAAAGGTCGGAGTCCTACACATTACACACTAACGTACTCGCCATGTACGGCTCACTACCAAACCCTGGTGACTACAACACAATCTTCGACAATATTTTCCTCGAAGAATCACCATACTTTAAACTGCCGACCACTAATTTACTCAACCCATTCTTCAACTACTTCGTACTCGAAACGGCTTTTGGCCTCAACAAACGCGAATGGGCAATTGACTTCATAAAGTGGTACTGGGGAGACATGATAAAAGCTGGCGCCTCAACCTGGTGGGAATTCTTCAATCCAACCCTTAAAACAACCCCTACCCTCAATTCAAGTTTATGCCATGGCTATGGGGTTTCACCAAATATTTACGTCTTTACAGATATCGCTGGTATTAGACCTGCAGCCCCAGGCTACAAACAAGTATATTTCAACCCTTTACCAGGTCCTGTCGAGTGGGTAAAATCCAAAATCCCAACTCCACATGGCTATATAAGTGTCGACTGGGTCACCAACAGAGATGGTGGACTTGACATTGAAATTAAGGCCAATTATGAGGTCGATGTTATCTCTCAACTTCCGGAAGATTTAGTCGCCGTTTCAACGGTTCATGTAAGTGAAGAAATAAACATTATCAGTGACTTGTAATTGATTTCAAATCTTCACTTGCAAGTGAAGTTTCTTCGGTTATATTCCACACCTCTCAGATTAAATACTGATTGATTTTCAGCAATTATTTAAGGATTTATTAAAATGTACGCAGTTATTGAGACAGGCGGAAAACAATATAAAGTGCAGGAAGGCGATGTCATTCAAGTAGAACGCCTGCAAGGTGAAGCTGGCAGTACTTCTTCTTTCGACAAAGTTCTTGCTGTTGGTGGCGAAGAGCCAAAATTCGGTACTCCATTCATCGATGGTGCAAATGTTGCTTACGAACTACTTGGCGAATCTAAAGCTAAGAAAATCGTTGTTTTCAAAATGAAAAGACGTAAAAGCTACAGAAGAAAACAAGGCCACAGACAGATTTACAGCACTGTAAAAATTACAGGCATCAAAGCTTAATCAGCTTGTCAAAGTTTTCAAAGCCGCTTTAAGCGGCTTTTTTTATTTGAACTCAAGCTCTCCCCAATTGGCATCTGAGTCAACAAATTGCATTTGTGAATACTTGCCCATGCCAAAAACTTTCCTCACCTCTTCATTACCTTTAATCATCTGCTCAAAAAGTTGCCCCAAATTATTAGGCTTTCTTCCAGAAATCAACGAATCAACAAAAAGTACTGAGAACAAAGAAAAGTTACGCTCCTGCCAATCATAAATAACATGCAGATACTTGCGAAGAAAATTAAACTTCTCATCAACGCTCAACTTCTGCCCTTTAATGCGCATATCATACACTAACTCATCTGACTTACCCGTATAGAAAACCGATACATTCTTGTTACTCAAAAATGGCTTCAGCTTTGCAGAATAACAGGTATCAAAAATCAGTAAAGTAGGTACTTGAAGACTATTCACATAGTCAGCAAAAACTTTCAGTCCAAGCTTCTCTTCATTGCCAAATATGATATGGCCATTCGACAATAAATGACTTGAAAAGTAAAGAATTAAACGCTTTCCTCTTAAGTTGGTAAAAAAGTCCTGCAGCTTCACCTGATCAACTGCCTCAATCGTAACAAACTTATCAATTTTTAAGTAATCTTCGGCAACGCTCTTCATCAATTCTTGAGAATTCTTCCAACTCACCAAATTATTCAGTCGCCCAGAGTAAAATTCATTCCTCATACACACAAAGGTAATATCATCCGCTAAATCCAACCCGCCAACACTTAACTGCTCATGTGTATAAATAATCCTTTTCTGCTGCTCTGGTGAAATACTCATACAAGCAGACAAAAACAAAATAATAAGCATTAAAAAACTAATCCGGTGCTTCATAAATTCCCCAAGAACTATCAAAAGAGTTACTTTTGTCAGATTTTAACATTATCCTCTTGCACTATAGAGGCTGCGAAACGATAATAAAGCTTACAATAAATACTCTCAGCATGAAATAAGGAGCAAATATGCCTACAGTCACTTCAAAATTAAACTCAATACTGGTCACCGGTGTTCAAGAGGGCGCTTCAGATTGGCATATCCGCGAAAACAGTACCGTCGTATTACGCGTTGATGGTTCACTTCTTGAAATCGAGGGTTTTGTACCCGACAAAGAATTTCTAATGTCTGCGGTTCGAGAATTAACCACAGAGAAAATGATTGAAAAGTTTGAAGAAACTGGTGATGCAGACTTCGCATTTGAAGAAGATGGCGCTGGCCGCTTCCGTGCAAACTTGCACAAACAGCGTGGTCTTGTCTCTATGACACTTAGACACGTTAAAAGTACTGTCCTCCCCCTTGAATCTCTTGGTCTTCCGCAAGTAATCAATGAAATTGCCTGCTTTGAGCGTGGCATAATTCTCGTAACAGGCACTACAGGCTCTGGCAAATCAACCACTATGGCCTGTATGCTCGAATACATGAACAATAACAAAAACCGCCATATCATCACAATTGAAGACCCGATTGAGTATGCCTTCAGCGACAAAAAATGTATTTTCGAACAACGTGAAGTCGGTATCGACGTCATTACTTTCCAATCTGCACTTTCACACGCACTTCGACAGGACCCTGACGTAATTGTTGTTGGTGAAATGCGTGATCGCGAAAGTTTAGAGTCTGCTATTGCCGCATCTGACACGGGTCACTTGGTCATGTCAACACTGCACACAGCAAATGCAGGTCAATCCATAAGCCGTATTCTAGACATGTACCCTCATGAAGAGAGAGACGCCATGAGAAAAGCTCTTTCTGAAAATGTTAAAGCTATCGTCTGTCAACGCCTAGTGCCTCGCGCTTCTGGGAAAGGTGTCGTTCCATGTAATGAAATCATGCTCAATACCTCAACAATTAAAAAGCTTATTCAAGAAGATAAAATTGGTAAGATTGAGAATGCTATCGCTGCAGGAAAAGAGTTCGGCATGATGACTTTCGACCAAAGACTACTAGAACTGGTCAACGAAGGTATCATCACAGAAGAAGCTGCACTGGAAAAATCCAACAACCCAGAGGCTCTAACAATGAACCTAAAAGGTATCTTCCTCGGTACAGACAACGGTATTATTGGCTAATTAACGCTTTTAGGCCGGGTCATTCCGGCCTAAAGCTTATCTATTTTTAAAGCCTCACCACCATTTAACATGCAGAGAAACTCTCCTATCAAATACAATGAACCAACTACAACAGTTTTTTCATTCTCATCTATAGAACCTAAAGCATCCTTAGCTTTACCACGACCAGTAACCTCAGCTCCTTTATCTAGTAGATATTCTTCCAAGAACTCTGGCTTTGATGTCCTGACATTATCAATTTCCACCAGATAAAAATTATTTGCGATTGGCAAAATTTTATCCAACAGAGACTGCCACTCTTTATCCGCTAAAATTCCACATATAAAGTTAAACTTTTGCTCAGGGTAAATTTCTACCAATGACTCTATTAACACTTGAACTGCATGCTCATTATGAGCACCATCAAGAATCAAATTTTCACGGACTTCAAAACGTCCTGGCCAAATTGCCTGAGTTGCGCCATAGGCCAATGCTTCAAAATCAACATTAAATTCACCGGCGATAAACTCTAAAGCCCGCAATACCAGACCTATGTTTTTAAGCTGATATTTTCCAACCATTGAAAATAGCATTTCATTTGATTTTTGTGGAGATGTATATTTTAGATGCCTTTTAGACTCTTCCGAAATCCCCAAGTCAATAATGCGACTCATAGACGACTGAGAAACTGCGGCGCCTTGGCTTTCTGCGACTTCAAGGATGACTTTTCTCGCGACATCATCCAACTCTCCTACAATGACCGGAATACCCTTTTTAATGATACCTGCTTTTTCTACTGCAATCTTTTCTAAGCTATCGCCCAAATACTGGGTATGATCCATTCCAATATTGGTAATTAAACACAGAATAGGCTCAACGACATTTGTTGCATCTAAACGTCCGCCCATACCAGTTTCCCAAATGACAATATCTGCTTTTGCCTCATTAAAAATAAGTAAAGCCGCTGCAGTCAAAACTTCAAAATAGGTTGGCTTCACTGAAGTCTGCTTAATCAACTCCTCTTCAACAGCAACTATTTTCTCAATTGCTGAAGCTACCTGCTCTTTTAAAACCTCGTCACCATTAACTCGCCACCGCTCCGTAAAGTTACAAAGAAATGGCGAGGAGTAAAAGCCTGTTTTAATTCCGGCATTTTTACATGCTGCTGCTAACATTGAGCAAGAAGAACCTTTCCCATTTGTACCGGCAACGTGAACAAACTTTAGAGCATCCTGTGGGTTTCCCAAAAGTTCACAAAGAACCTCCATATTCTTTAGACCAAGCTTAATCCCAAAAACCAAAAGGGTATCCAAATACTCTTGAGCATCATCAAAACTGAAAGACATCTATTTACCTGCAAGAATGCGCCCGGCAGCATAACCTGCCCCAAAGCCATTGTCTATATTCACAACCGTCAAGCCACTAGCGCAAGAATTCAACATACCAAGCATTGCAGTAAGGCCTGAAAAGGCGGTTCCATAGCCGCAGCTGACCGGTGCAGCAATCACTGGTACTTTCACTAAACCACCGACAACACTTGGCAAAGCCCCCTCCATTCCGGCACATACTATGATGCAGTCTGCTGCAAGCAACTCTTCACTGATACCCAATAGCCTATGAAGACCAGCAACACCAACATCTACTTTCATCCTGGTAGTCAAACCAAACATGCGACAAGTCAACTCAGCTTCACGCCCTACAGCAATATCCGAAGTGCCTGCCGTCAAAATCAAAACAGTCTTTTCACTTTTTACCGGAGGAAGTTTGTAGATTACCTCTGCATCCTTCTCATAAGTGCAGCCCTTTTCAGCAAGGCGCTCCATCACCTCAATTGCCTTAGAGTCTTTAATGCGGGTAATAAGCAAACGATCATATTTTTCAAGTAATCTCTCAGCAGCAACCAATATTTGTTCGACTGTCTTAGACTGCGCAAAAACTACTTCAGGAATTCCACAACGAGCCTCTCTTTGAAGATCAAGAACCACATCACCCAAATCCTGAACTTGAGTCTTTAACAATTCACTTTTGAAGTCTTTATCGGAAAGCTTACCTGTCTTTAGGTCAACAATTAATTTATCTATATCCATTGCAAATATCCTGAATTTGTGAATTCCCAAGAAACGTTCTTGTCACATCAATCTCAACCAGTTATATTGGTCGACAATTTTTGACGTATAGTACATTATTTGAAATCACATACTACCGTGATCAGCATAAAATAAGAGTGTAATTTTCAATGAAAATATTTTTTAGCCTTCTCCTGATCTTTTCAGTCTCACTATTCTCTCAACAAGAAGACAACCAGCGCCAGATTATTAAAGAAGAAGATCCGGAAAAAATCAAAGAAGAAAAGAAAAAGCGCCTAAAAGAGCAAATGATGCGCATGGAATCCGAAGCAGAGAAAGGCAACCGCGGTGCAATTCTTGAAGTTGGTAACAATTATTTTTATGGCCGTGGTGGTGTTGAACAGGATTTCAAAAAAGCCATTTATTGGTATCAGAAGGGTGCCGACCTAAACAGTAGACAGTGCCAATTTAACTTGGCTGGATGTTACGTCAGAGGCACTGGAGTACAACCAGACCCAGATAAAGCCCTAGAGCTTTACATGACAGCTGCAGACTTTGGCCTTCAAACCGCAAACATTAACGCAGCCATGCTTCTCGACAATATGAAGAAATATGAAAAGGCTCGCCACTACTACAGCCAAGCTGCAATCCTAAATGACATTCGCGCCCAAAAGAAACTAGCCCATTACTTTGAAAATGGTCTTGGTGGTGAACAAAATCACAAAATCGCTGCTCGCTATTATCTAAGAACTGCCCAGAAAGGCGATGCTTACTCTCAACTAAAAGTAGCTGACTATTACAACAATGGCTTGGGCTTAACTCAAAATTATAAAGAGAGTATGCGCTGGCTTGTTCTGGCTGCTGACAATGAAAGTCCTGAAGCACAAGCTAAACTTGGCTATTGCTACATCAACGGTATGGGAGTAAAAAAAGATACTGAAACAGGCTTCAAGTGGTACAGAAGAGCTGCTGAAAGAAATTATTCTCCCGCTCAATTAGCTGTTGCCAACTGTTACGCAACTGGCCGAGCAGTTCCATACAACCCTGAAATGGCTTTTCAGTGGTACATGAAAGCTTCCAAACTAAAAAATAGACAAGCTATCTTCAATGTTGGAGCATGCTACGCAACTGGAGAAGGTGTCGAGAAAGATGAAAAGAAGGCACTTGAACACTACCAAAAAGCGGCTGAGATGAACTTCAATGCAGCACTCTACACTATGGGCGTTCTGTACCAAACAGGCGAAATGGTCCCAAAAAATGAACAACTGGCGATTTCCTACTTTCAAAAAGCAACCAAGCTCGACCATATCGAAGCTACCAGAGAACTAGCACTTGCTTTCCTATTTGGTAAAGGGGTCAGTTCAAATCCAGGCTTTGCCGAAAGTATGTTCAAGAAAGCTGCAGAACTTGGAAGCACAACTGCAATGATTGATTTAGGCATGTTCTATGAAACAGACAAATACGGAAAAATCGATACCAAGAGATCTTTTGAGTGGTATGAAAAGGCTGCACAGGAAAAAGATGCTGAAGGCTCATATCGTTTAGGGCTTGCTTACCTTAAAGGCATAGGTATTGAGCCGAATCTTAAATATGCGGCTTCACTCCTAAGAGAAGCGGCTAACCTCGGTCACAAGAAAGCTTTACAAGAGCTAAGATCGCTCACCAGATAAGCTAAAGTATGTAATAAAATCCGTTTAAACTTGTCTTTCAGAGCATTTCAGTTACTGTGTGGCGTAAAATTGTCGTAAGACAAGAATATGGGGATTGCATTTGATCCCAAGGCACTTGTGTGAATGATGTATGACCACACTGAGCCTTTTTATACCACACAACAGGAATTAATTCAGAAGGATAAGCTTTATGCCAATCGCTGATTACGATACGTACTGTGCAATGATTGACAATGCGCAGAAAAATAACTTTGCATACGCAGCTATTAACATTACTTCACTTCCAACTATCAATGGTACAATTGCAGCTTTCGCTGAAATGAAGACTGACGGTATCATTCAGGTTTCAACTGGTGGCGGTCAATTCGCTTCTGGTCTAGCTGTTAAAGATGCTGTTCTTGGTGCTCAAGCTCTAGCTGAGTACGTTCACCTAGTGGCTGATCAGTACGATGTTAACATCGCACTTCACACTGACCACTGTATGCCAGAGAAAGTTGACTCTTTCCTTAAGCCGCTAATCGAAATCTCTAAGAAAAGAGTAGCAGCTGGCCAAAAGCCACTTTTCAACTCTCACATGTTCGACGGCTCACCTATCTCTCTAGAAGAGAACATGGACATCTCAGTGCCACTACTTAAAGAGTGTGCTGAGCTAGGTATCATCCTTGAAGTTGAAGCTGGTGTTGTTGGCGGTGAAGAAGATGGCCACGACACATCCAACGTTTCTAAAGACAAACTTTACACTACTGACGAAGACATGCTTTACGTCTATAAGCGTCTATCTGAAGTTCCAAACGCACGTTTCATGTTTGCTGCTACTTTCGGTAACGTTCACGGCGTATACAAGCCTGGTAACGTTGTTCTTAAGCCAGGTATCCTACGTGACGGTCAAGCTGCTCTGCAAAAAGAGTACGGTGCTGACGCTGGTTTCGACTTCGTATTCCACGGTGGTTCTGGCTCAACAGAAGAAGAGATCGCTGAAACTCTTGAGTACGGCGTAATCAAAATGAACGTTGACACTGACACTCAGTACGCTTTCACTCGTCCAATCGTTGACCACATCTTCAACAACTATGATGGTGTTCTCAAGGTTGAAGGCGAAGTTGGTAACAAGAAAGCCTACGATCCGCGTGCTTACTTGAAACTTGCTGAAAACGGCATCAAAGAGCGTGTTAAAGAAGCTATCCGTAACCTACATGGTGAAGGAACTACCCTTTTCGGTAAATAATTCACCGAAAAATAGTACTTTTCAGATCTTAAGGAGTTTCATTTGAAGCTCCTTTTTTTGTATATTTTAAGCTTAAATACCCCCCTTTTTTTAATTCATCAAAAAAGTTCAAGAAATCAAATAAACGCTCTTGCATTTAACCTACTCAAGAGTATTATCTACGCACGCTTGAGAAGCGAGTGTAGCTCAGTGGTAGAGCTTCACCTTGCCAAGGTGAATGTCGACGGTTCGAATCCGTTCACTCGCTCCAACTTTTTTCTAAGATGCTCATGCGAGTGTAGCTCAGTGGTAGATCTTCACCTTGCCAAGGTGAATGTCGACGGTTCGAATCCGTTCACTCGCTCTCTTTACTTCTCATATTTTTTCAATTACATAACGCTACCGTACAAGTTGTATAAGTCGTATAAGTCGTATAAGTCGTATAAGTCGACAATAGCTACATACCCTAAAAAGAAAAGGGGCCAGCTGACCTTCAGCTGACCCCGGTTAAGAATCTTAACCTTCATCTTGTCCTCTTAGGACCTCTATCAAAGTCCGACCTTCGGTCAGTGACAGTTTCCCCGGGCTGATTACTACCAGCGCCTCCCCATTGCTCTTCAGCAACAAAACATAAAAAAAGCCCTTCCTAAATCTTCAGGAAGGGCTTAGAAAATCTTATCGAATATAACAATCTTAATTCAACCAAAACCTTTCCTGTGTAAACATCCACATAGACAGTGTATGCCTTGTGCAGGTGCTATAAGCTCTAAATGTTTTGGTTTTGATCATTATTCTTTCCTGTAAATTTGCAACAACGTTAGACATTAAAAATTCTTTTACAAGCCAAAAGAATCATTTTGCAACAATTTCTTCTCAAAATAATTATTAGACTACAGGCTTGAGCCACAATACTTGCAATGTTTCGCATCTGTATCATGCCCTTCGTGACTACAACTTGGGCAAGCTTGGGTCGAAGTAGAAGTCGCTTTTCTCATAGCCTCATTAATCTCGACAGTCACTATCCCTGTTGGCACTGCAATGATTGCATAACCTAGAATCATAACAAATGAAGAAACAAATTGACCGAGGTCGGTACTTGGAGAGATATCTCCATAACCAACTGTCGTGATTGTGACTATTGCCCAGTAAATACCTTTAGGTATACTGCTGAAACTAGGATTACTGGCACTCTCTATCAGATACATAATCGCTCCAAGAATAACAGCTAAAAATAAAACACTGCTAAAAAAGATAAAAACTTTACGTCTACTCGCTGTTAAAGCCTTAGTAAGAATATTCGCTTCACTGAGATAAGGAGTTAACTTCAACACCCTAAAAACCCGCAAGACTCTCAAAATTCTTATAATCGCCAGAGAGTGAATATTTGTCTCAAGCAAAAAGAGGCCTATGTAAGTCGGCAAGATAGCCAAAAGATCAATAATCCCAAAAAAACTGAAAGCATATTTGTGAGGTTTTGTTATACATATCAAACGCAAGATATATTCGATTGTAAATATAACTGTAAAGCCCCACTCCAGGCTTATAAAAAGTGTCCTATACTCAGTATAAATACCAGTAACACTCTCAAGCATCACAGCTATAACACTTAACAAAATGGCAATAATCAGAGCAAGATCAAAGAATTTACCCGCTGGAGTATCAGCCTCGTAAATAATCTCATGGAGCCTATTCTGCCAGGGTTTTAATTGATTTTCCGTGTCCTTCATAAAATTCCCGCCGTGGATTCCTCACTCATAAGTGTATAGTAATGAAAATTTTTATTAAATGAAACTTTATTTTTAAGAATACAATTATGATCTTTCTCAAATACAAAGATGCAGAGAGCGATTTCTCTCCTCTATTCAATAGAACTGCGTTTCCAGAAGATATCGAACGCAGTGTCGCTACAATTCTAAGTGATATTCGTAAAAGCGGTGATCAAGCAGTAATTGACTACGCTGCAAAATTCGACAAATTGTCACTTACTCCTGAAACGTTCAAAGTTACTCAAGAAGAAATTGATAATGCTGAGAACCTGATTAACGACGATATAAAGAACGCCATAAAACTGGCTCATGACAATATTACAGATTTCAGCAAACAAAGCATTCCTGAAGATTGGAAATATAATCCACGTGAAGGAGTCACCTTAGGTGAGAAGTTCTCCCCTCTCGACAGAATTGCTTGCTATGTACCAGGAGGAACTGCTCCTCTTGTCTCTACAGTTCTTCACACAGCGACTATGGCCCAAGCTGCAGGCGTCAAAGAGATCGTTGTAACGACTAAAGGTGCTGAAGATGGCTCAGTCAACCCGGCTATTCTTTACGCAGCCAAAGTTTGCGGAGCAACTGAAATCTACAAAATGGGTGGAGTCTACGCAATTGGCGCTCTTGCTTATGGTACTGATACTATCAAGAAAGTTGAAAAAATTGTCGGCCCCGGAAATGCTTACGTAACGGCTGCTAAAAAGCAGGTCTACGGCTATACTGCTCTGGATCTTGTTGCCGGTCCTTCTGAGATCATGGTCATAGCAGATAAATCAGCTCCGGCTAATTTCATCGCTGCAGATTTACTTTCACAAGCTGAACACGGCTCTGGATTTGAACAAGCTGTTCTTGTCAGTGATTGTGCTGAGACTCTCAAAGAAGTAGAAGCTGAAGTGCTCAAACAAAAAGCCCTGCTCTCAAGGGCTGAGTGTATCGACAAAGTTGTCGACAACGGCATTTTCTTAATCGAAGTTGCCAACATGGCAGAAGCTGCTGAAGTCGCGAATATGTACGCAGCATAACACCTTGAAATCATGACTGAAGACCCTGAAGCAGTCGCTGAAAATATAAATGCCGCTGGAGCCATTTTCTTAGGTCCATGGACACCAGAACCTCTCGGAGACTTTGTTGCCGGACCAAGTCACGTACTCCCAACCGGTGGAGCAGGCAAATACTTCAACGGCCTGACGGTCAATCAGTTTTTCCGCCGTACCAGTCTTGTTAAGTACAGCCAAAACGCTCTTTCCAAAGAAGTGGACGCGATGTCAGCCTTCGCCAAAGCTGAAGGCCTGGACGCCCATGGTCGCAGTGGCACCATAAGATTTGACTAAATTAATTAAGTACTGCATTGAATTGCAGCACTATTTCCTTTAGGACGTGTACATAAGCAGTAAAAATCTGGATCCAACAATTCAGAATTGAACATAAGAAAAAGGACAACTTATGCCTTCAAATAAGAGTACAAGTGCAAGTAACGCCATCACCGTTCGTCTGAAACTCAATCACACTCCAGGCCTTCTGGCAAAAGTTACCGCAGTTATCGGTGAAACAGGTGGTAACATTGGCGCCATAGATATCATCCGTGTAGAGGGAAAGCACATCATCCGCGATATTACTGTCGATACAACCGATGAAACCCATGCTGAAGAAATCTGCAAGGCTATCGAAGCTGTTGAAGGCGTCATCGTCCAAAATGTTTCTGACAGAACTTTCTTACTGCACCTTGGCGGTAAAATAGAAGTGACCAGCAAGTCTCCTCTAAAAACTAGAGATGAACTGTCTATGGCCTACACCCCTGGTGTAGCCCGTGTTTGTAAGGCTATTCATAAAAAGCCTGAGGATGCTCACAGATTAACAATTAAAAAAAATACCGTCGCTATCGTCAGTGATGGTACTGCTGTTCTTGGACTAGGCGATATAGGACCTGAAGCTGCTATGCCGGTTATGGAAGGTAAAGCTATGCTCTTTAAAGAATTTGCCGGCGTAGATGCTTTCCCTCTTTGTCTGGATACAACAGATACAGAAGAAATCATAAAGGTAGTTAAAGCTGTTGCTCCTACTTTTGGTGGCGTGAACCTTGAGGACATTTCAGCTCCTCGCTGCTTCGAAATCGAAAAGCGCTTAAATGAGGAGCTCGATATACCTGTATTTCATGATGACCAGCACGGTACTGCTGTTGTCATGACTGCCGCTCTTATCAATGCCCTAAAGGTTGTCAACAAAAAGCCAGAAGACATAAAAGTCGTTGTTGCAGGTGTCGGTGCAGCCGGTACTGCATGCACAAATATGATGCTCGCTCTTGGCGTCAAAAATATCATAGGCTTTGATAGAACTGGAGCCCTTTACGAAGGCCGGGAAAATATGAATTCGGCGAAGCAGGAATATGCGTCATGCACAAACCCTGAAAAGCTGGCTGGTAAGCTGCAAGAAGTTATGGTCGGTGCCGATTTATTTGTTGGTTTATCCGGACCGGAAATCATCTCTGCGGAAGATGTCAGCAAAATGACCGACAAAGCCATAGTTTTTGCCATGAGTAACCCGACTCCGGAAATCATGCCGGAAGACGCCTACCCACATGTTGCTGTTATGGCAACCGGCAGAAGTGACTATCCCAACCAGATAAATAATGTTCTTTGCTTCCCTGGCATATTCAGAGGCGCCCTCGATTGTCAGGCAACTGATATAAATGAAGAGATGAAAGTTGCAGCTGCATACGCTATAGCTGAAACTATTCCAGAAGACAGCCTCTGTGCGGATTACATAATCCCAAGCGTATTTGACAAAAAGGTAGTCAACAAGGTCGCAAGCGCAGTTAAAAAAGCCGCCCAAAAGACCGGCATCGCCAAGAAAAAATAATCTCTTAATCCGGGCTCCGGCCCGGATTACATCTTCTTAACTATCTGTTTCCAGATCTTATCCAACTCACCACGCGTCTTTTCCAGTTGAGCAGCTTCTTTATTCAAAAGACTAAAAGCCGTCCCTAAACTAGAAAAGTCCTTGTGAATATTCTTCTCTAGAAGATTCCTGTACTTAATAAGCGTCGTTATATAACTGCTTAATTTACTACTGAAACGAGCCGTTATCGGATCCAGCTTCTTCGCAGCACGCTGCAAAAAGCTCTTATTATAGACAAAAGCATCCTCAGATGTTTTATAGGCTTCATTTACTGAAATTCTCAATACCCGATCGACAACCATAAAAAGTAAATCAGAAGAGCCATTTAGACTTAACCTCTTAGGGCGGTCCCCTTTAAAAAACTTTAATAACACTTGAGCCGATTCATGATTTGGCTTTAATTTTACAATTGTTTCCAACTCAGACATGAGAAAACTACGATTCTCCTTAATCGCTTTTCCGCCCTTATCCAGTATCTCTGCGACTGAGTTGAAACGCTGAATTGCATCCGCTGTTTTAGCATCTTTATCAACTCTGGCAATTTGCATAGCATCACTGAAATTCTCGGCTGTAAAAATCTGTGTCTGCCAAATTGTCTTCAACTCATATAAAAGAGTCATGTCACCAACAGTTTCCATATTCTCATGAGGGATAACGACATATTTCAAACCGCGGATATTTGCGCCCCTCACCTTACTTGGAACTCCTCCAACGGCTTTAACCGATAAGTCAGGCATGATAACACCAGTCACCGCACTAGCTTCATCCAACTCGATACCTTCATATAATGAATACAGCAACAAAGTAAAAGCTACTCCAGCTGAATTCCCGTCTTTACTGGACTCTCTTCTGGCGAATGAGACTCTGACATTATTATCTTTAAACAATACAGGGAAGCGACTATTTAAAGCAATTTCTGCATTCGACAACGAGCGTTTCATATCCATACCCGTTTCTTCATCAAGGAAAATAGCTTTGCTTTCATGCCTTGCTTGAACAATCTTTGCTGAAATTCTTACTGGAGCCCCAATAGACCGGTGATTATCCATACTGCTAACAATCAAACCATTGACAGTAGCATACTTCCTTGCTGGATGACGAGGCTTAAATGAATACTCCCGAGCTGCCGGAACCCCTAAATTAAGATCTGATAATTTCGGTTTGGGATCTTCATCAACTGAAGTGGGAAAAATATTAACTAAAGAAGGAACCAGATACTCCCAATTCCCCTTAGGGAGCCCTTTCAAAATTATATCCAAATCTTCCGATGGATCTGCTGAGTGTAAGTAGTCAAAAATATACCAGGCAAGCCTTTGTTGATCTGGACTGCCATTTGTCATCTGAACAAAATCATTCATGACATCTTTAATCGCTACTTCTTTGGGCATATCGCCTATGCCATAAGCTTTATTCAAAAAATAAGAATCAAAAAGATCCTTACCTGAAATGGCCCGGCATAACGCCAAGGCTTTCCCGGCTAGAGAGCGATCAATCTTCTCGTAAATCTCAAACTCTTTTTTACACCAGTAAAAAAACTTATTTCGCTGCTTCTCACTTAGTTTTATAGTTATTTCTAAAACGTCTGTATTTGGATATAAGAATTCTGCCTTGGTGAAGGGTATAAAAAAGCAAAGAGTAAGAATTAAAATATTTTTCATATTCCCTACCTATCAAAAATACTTTCTAAAACATTCTGCTTGTCGAGAAGTATATCTCTCTTCAGTCTAACCTCTCTAATCTTTTTATAGAGCTGTTGACTGACCGTGCGGTATGAACTTCCGCCTCGACTAAGAGTTGTTCCCTTTTTACTGACAGCGCTAGGTCGAGGATTTTTAAATAGCTTTAAACGGTGATCGGCAATCTCATCGCAGTCTCTAACCAAAGTTCTCAATTCCGGATGAATAATATTGACGACTTTAGCGATTTCCGATTTCACTTCATAAACCAACTGCGCAGTTGAGTTATTATCTATATCCAGTAATCTAAAAAATAAATTAAACTCCCGAAATGATGAAGCAAAACTCAATTGTTTCTTGACCTTTCCTGTTAAAACATCTTTCAGAATCTCTGCAGACAAAAACCCTGGATCTTTCTCAAGTAAACGGTCCAAAGCCTTAATAATCCCTGGCCACTTGGATTTTTGTTTAATGCTCGCCATAAGAATCTTATAGGTATCTGCCATAAAAAGATATTTCCCAGGATTATCAATGATCGCAAAAGCATCATTAATGCTTTTTGGCGCTATAAAAATCTTTTCAGAGAGAACCTCTATCCCCTCAATTTTAACGACCTCAAGAATCTGTTCTTTAGCTTCTCTACTAACCAAAATATATTTTTCATCTTTACTCAACCCATCCAAGGAAGATCTCATATAGTAATATCGAATACAATTACCTTGTGAATCTACGTCTCCTAACATGGCCATGTCTGGAGAGTCTTCAGCACGAGTCATTGAGTGTAACTTAAAAAGTAGGTAGTTTGGATCAAGATAAGAAGAAGGCGCCCCATTTTCTTTACGGCTGAGTGAAATATCAACCGGAGTAAAGCGGCCGACTTGCATTAAGCTTCTTAAAGCATGGCTGAGTATATCAAAATATCCCGAGCTTTTTACAGTCGAAATATTTCGCTTGCTGTTGGGCTCAATTGTTATGGTGTAAATTTGCCCTTTGTAATTAAAACTTAACTGATTGCGAACAAAACTTATGCGCTTGGAAGTATTAAAAAAGTGCGGAACATCATTACTATGCCGCAAAAGTTTTTTGAAGTTAATTAATCTCGACCTGAAGCTATCTTTGTAGTTTTCATAATCGTTAAAATCCGCGATAAGATAGCTCAATAAGAGCTTTGCTTCAGTAAGGTTTCGTCTTTGATAAGCACTTAGAATCATCTTTGTGAAGTCTTCGTTCATGTGCTTACTTGCTAAGACATCACGTAAATTTCTTTTAGTTAACGAAGCTACAACACTATTTTCGCAACGTTCATAATAAGTTTGAAGACTTGGGTGAGATTCTTCCAAATTGTAGTGATCCATAAGGCAGAAATCGACTACATCTAAGTTTTCTACAAGAATTCGTTCTAATGAAAATCCCGAGTTAACGAATAAAAATGATAAAAGAAAAAATTGAAACGCTTTCACAAACCCTCACCCAAATCAACAATATAAACGCCTATATACTACCGTTTATCAGTTCATGAGGCAAGGGCCTATGACTTAATTACTTAGAAACTTCCAGAGCTTGATCGATATCTGCTATGATGTCATCGATATGCTCAAGTCCAGCAGAAATTCTCACAAGACCCGGTGAAATACCTACATTCATTCTCTCTTCATCTGACAATTTCGAGTGAGTTGTCGATGCAGGGTGAGTCGCAATCGTACGGGTATCACCAAGATTAGCTGTAAATGAGCACATTTTCAGAGCATTTAAGAACCTACGACCACGATCAATACCGCCTTTAACTTCAAAAGTAACGAGGCCACCGCCTTTCTTCATTTGCTTCTTAGCAAGTTCATACTGCGGGTGAGACTCAAGGAAAGGATACTTTGAACACTCTACTTCTTCATGCACTTCTAGGTGTTTTGCCAAAGCCAATGCATTATCACAGTGACGATCCATACGAACCGCCAATGTCTCCAAACTCTTAGACAGAACCCAAGCATTCATTGGTGACAAAGAAGGTCCAGTGTGACGGGCAAAGAATCGAATCTTTTGAATAATTTCCTTTGAACCTAAAACTGCACCAGCTATACAACGGCCTTGACCATCAATAAACTTTGTTGCAGAGTGAGCGACAATATCTGCCCCGAAATCAGCTGGTCTCTGTAAGTAAGGTGTCGCAAAACAGTTATCCACAGCAAGCAGAATATCATGCTTTTTCGCAAGCTTACCCAACCACTCAAGGTCAATCAAATCCAATGCTGGATTAGAAGGCGTTTCAACAAAAATCATTTTGGTATTTTCCTGAATTGCTCCTTCCCACTCATCCGGATTCATGATGTCTACATAAGTATGTGAAATACCCCAGCGAGGTAAGATACTAGTCATAATCTGGTGTGTTGAACCAAAAAGAGAACGAGAAGCTAATACATGATCTCCCTGATTTAGAATTGAAGCAAGAGAAATGAACATAGCAGCCATACCGGATGATGTTGCCAAGCCAGCTTCACAGCCTTCCATCTCACACAGTTTATCAATAAACTCACTGTTATTCGGATTTGAAAAGCGCGTATAAATATTTCCCGGAACTTCATCTGCAAACAACGCTCTCGCCTGCTCTGCATCTTCAAAAACAAAACTCGAAGTCATATATATCGGTACAGAGTGCTCCCTGAATTCCGAACGGTTTATCTGGTTATGAATCGCATTTGTTTCAAAATTTTTGTCTGACATCTTCTTATCTCAAAATTATTATTAGCTGATCGCCTGTTTAATCCTGCAACAATAACGTTGCTAAGCCTTGAAAGCAAGATGTCATGCCCATTGCCTTTTTTATTTGAGAAATTTTTCTAACAAACCATGAGAAGCTCAACCTCTTAATGATTCATCATGTGAAAGTAAATGGAGGTTCAAATTATGAAATTTTTAATCGGCCTTATCGCCATGAGCGCTGTAACACTGACCACCAACGCTGAAAGCAAAGTCAGAAACTTTAATCACAACGATAAGCACAAATATGATTACAAAGTTCACAAAAATAATCACAGTGAACACAAACACCCAAAGCACCTGATTCATGAATTTCTCAAGCATAAGCACTCTCATACGAGACAATACGATAGACATATCAGCCATTACCCGTCTCATCACTCACACTCGAGGCATGGCCATTACGAATACGTCACTAAAAAAGTCTGGGTCCCACAAAGATGTCACAAAGTCTGGATTCCTCCACGCTATGAATACCATAGAAAGCCTTGTGGAGCGTTTGTCAAAGTTCAAGTATGTGGAGGCTACTACAAAGAGCAAATCATTCCTGGCTTCTACGATTATCAAACTGTAAAAGTCTGGCGACCAAGAAAACCTTGCGGATCCAGAAATACCGTCAGCATTCTCTGGGATTGGTAACATGAATACTTTTGCCAAGCTTTTCTTAGCCATTGTTTTAACAGCAATACTAAGCGGTTGTCATGGTCACTATGACGACTGCCCCAGCTGGCACATAGACATAGACTTATATGAAGATTGCCACGATTGGCACCACCATCCTAGAGGAAGGCATTGTCACTAAAATGAAAAGATCATTAAATTCAAAACGTTTTACTCTGAAGCATTCTTCTCCCTATAGAAGAAAACGCTAAACACTTCTCCTACAACCTGTGTTGTGGGGCCCGGAGGTCGGGCTCCACTTATTTTTTACGAGTAGAAAAACATCCAGCCAAACAGCTAAAACAAGTACTCCACCACGAGCTATCAATTTTAACTCTGGACTAACTGTCAGAAGCGTCATTCCATTCAAAAGTGAAGCCATAATTAAAGCGCCAATAATAACTCCACCAACAGAACCGCGCCCGCCTTTAAGACTTGTCCCGCCGATAACACAAGCTGCTATAGCATCCAGTTCCACCAAGTCACCAACCGTACTCGTAGATTAACCTTGATAAGCCGCCTGCATAAAACCGGTTAAAGCCACTAATCCGCCCAAAATCATGTAAGCCATACAGGTCACTTTTTTAACAGGAATCCCTGAGATAACGGCAGCTTCCTTATTACCTCCGATAGTATATAGATAACGTCCAAAAGCAGTATGTTTTGTCAATATAAAAACAGCTAAAGCAACTATGCCCAATACAATGAGGGAGACCGGAATACCGCGAAACTGAATCAGCACAATAGTCATAAGCAAAAGTGCCTGACAAATGACAAAGGTTTTAAGATAGCCCTTCTCAAAAGTCTCCGCCTCAAATCATACTCTTGCTGAGTTTTCCGGCGCTTTTGCATAAAAACAAAAAGAGAGAAACAAATAACAGCCAAGATGACAAAACTGGCGACACCAGAAAATGAGAAGGTCGTCAACATTGACATTATATTTTCTTCACCACCCTTGGAAGCATTCACTGTCTGATTTCGAATAACCAACCAGAACAATCCTTTAAAGACTAACAAACCGCCAAGGGTTATAATAAAAGATGGTACTTCATGACTGGTTATTAGCTTCCCCATGAGAAACCATAAAACTAATGCTACGAACTATTCTCACAGAGCATGCGATAACCTCGTTCTCCATAACAATTGTCATAAAAGTGACGGGCTATTAAGAAAGCAACAAGCAGCTGCGCAGGGGGATGTTTCTGTGATCTGCTATTTTGAAAGTCACGATTTCGGGATAGGGCTCTGCTTTGACTAAGATGAAGTTGATCAAGGGCCTTTACTCCAGGAAAAGTCTTCATCAGGCTTTTGACTGACAATAACGTCGCCATTTACTTTATTCCTAAAGATTCTTTAAAGTGAAAACCATCTCTAACCACAGTCGACTCAACATTTTCTTTAGTCACTACGGTTACATCTAAAAGCACGCTGGGGACTTTCTTAAGACCATTATCTATGCTGTTCCCGGCAATGACCGGTTTACCTTGGGCAAGATTAACGGCTAGTTCTGCCGTTCTTTTCGCAATCACTTTAACCGGTTTATAAATTGTCATATGCTGCGTTTCTGCCATGATCCTTTGTATCGCGACAAGATCTGCATCCTGCCCTGTCACCACAACATCTCCGGCTAGGCCCTCTTCCATGAGAGTTTGAACAGCTCCCCCCAGCAGTTCCATCATTTACAGCCAAAACGGCATCGAAACCTTTGCTATTTTTACTGATGGCCGCGTTCATTATTTTTTAGCATTTTGCGACTCCCAATTCTGGGCCCAATCTTCATGTATTACTTTGATTTCCCCTGACTCTATCGCTGTCTTCAAAGCTTTATCTTGACCGGCTTTGAAAAGCTTAGCATTATTGTCAGTCGGTGCCCCATAAATCCTGATGATCTTATTTTCCTTATCATCTGGTAAATTCTCGACAAGGTAGTTACCCTGAATCTCACCAACTCTTTCATTATCAAAAGTTATATACAAGTCAAGATCACAAGAAGTTAACAAGCGGTCATAAGCTATAACCGGCACTCCTGCCTCATGTGCCAATTCAACCGCTTTAGCCATGGCCTCGCCATTATGTGGAATGACAACTAAAAGTCTACCCCCTATGAAATCAGCGACTGAATATTCTTAATCTGTCGAGTATAATCACTATTCGCCGATTGAACCTTGACCTCCGCGCCCAGCTCTTTTGCACGTGCCATAAATAAATCAAGGTCTTTTTGCCATCTCGATTCCTTGAGCGTATCCATAGAAAAACCAATGACTGTTTTTTTCACTCACTAGAGACTCAACTTCATTTCCTCCAATTTGCCCCAAGGATAAAACAACAAAATGCTCAGAATTAGCGAGACTCTTACTAGCCCTATATTCTTCATAACTTAACCCCTACGAACTGTACGCTCATAAATATAATTTTGTGTTATTATTCTATTATAACACCATCTGGCAGACATATTGCGGATAATTGCTGAGCGAAAAATATGAAGGGGCAACATAAAGTGTCTGATCAAACAGGACATCAACTCAAAAAATACCATGAAAGACCTCAACCTTCTTTCATCAATACCCTAAAAGTTAAACTTACTTTATACCTTTTTGCACTTTTCCTTGTGCTCATAATTACGACATATGCTGTTCTTGCCTATACTGAAAAAACTATTCTACACGAGCGTGAGTATAAATTCACACACGAACTGGGAAATAATATTGTCTCAGAAATAAGTAACAGAGTTGCACAAACAGAGAGCCTCACTAAATCAATTGCCAGGCTAGCTGAAAGTCTCGATAAAAAGCCTGAAATCTATATGAACAACTTCCCTGGCATCATCGACTTTCAAGGACTCGATACTATAGCCGGTGGTGGTATCTGGCCCGAACCCCATCAATTTGTATCGGACCGCAAGCGCTCAAGCTTTTTCTGGGGTAGAGATAAAGACGGCAGTTTACAATTTTACGATGACTACAATGATCCTAATGGTCCCGGCTACCATAATGAAGAGTGGTATGTCCCCGCCAGATTTTTAGATAAGGATAATGTCTATTGGTCTAAGTCCTACATGGACCCCTACTCATTCGAGCCTATGGTTACTTGTACTGCACCGATATATGAAAATGATCAATTTACTGGTGTGACAACTATTGACCTCAAACTGAAAGGTCTAAATGAGTTCTTTAATCAAAAAGCCGCTTCTTTTGGAGGCTATCTATTCGCCGTGGACAGGAATAATAAATTATTATCTTTTCCTGACCCTCAAATTTCAAAAAGAGTCACAGTAACAGATGGAAACCGTTCTGAAGAATACAAAGATATGGAGGAAATCCAGCGAGACTTACCTAGCCTAAGAAAACTCTACCTAGAGCTTAAAAAAATAAATGACAGCTTGATTAATAATCAAAAAGGCAACAAAAGTATTGAACAGCAAGCCAAAACAATTGCAGCCACAAGTTATCAAATTGAACCTCAGGAAGGTTTACTCATCTCATCCTTTATTAATTCTAAAATTTCAGAAGAAGAATCTTACTTCTTTATCGAAAATGACCCATTGCTCAAAGAAACTGCAATGCATTCTATTTTCATCATGCCAGAAACCGGCTGGAAACTTGTCGTAGCGACCCCCCTAGCGAAAATAAACGCCTTTACTCTAAAAGTGAAGTACTCGCTACTTTCAATGTTGGTCATAGTCGAATTTGCCATTCTTGCTATCATGGCCTACATCTTCAATTTTAAAATTACCGGTCCTTTAAATCAGATGTGCCAAAAGCTTCAGCAAGCAGATGTCAGTGAAAATCCAGTATGGGTCGAAGAAAATCGAGAAGATGAGCTCGGCCAGTTAGCCTACGAACTGAATAAAAGATCATCAGTCATAGAAGATGTTATCGACCAATTAAAAGGCAGTAACCTTAAACTGGAAAAGCGTGTAGAAGAAAGAACAACTGAAATCATAGAGGCTCTAAAATTGCTCGAAGAGGCTAAGAATAATGCTGAAGCCGCTAATAAAAGTAAGAGTTTATTCCTAGCAAATATGTCGCATGAAATTCGCACCCCTATGAATGCTATTCTTGGTTACACAGACATACTGACTAAAAAATTAACTGATCCAGAGCACAGCCGTTATCTAAAAATTGTCCGCAACAGTGGTAAAACTCTTCTCTCTTTAATTAACGATATTTTGGACCTCTCTAAAGTTGAGGCAGGTAAACTAGAACTTAGGTTTGGCAGTATCAATACTCGAGCATTGTTCCAAAGTGTACCAGAACAATTTGCAGCCCTGTTAAAACAGAAAAACTTAAAGTTTAATTTGGAAATATCAGAAAATCTTCCCAATGCAATCCTCATCGATGAAACCAGAATCAAACAAGTGTTAAATAATATTATTGGTAATGCCATAAAATTTACAGAAAAAGGATCAATCACCCTCAAAGTTTTCGACTTTACAGAAAGCAATGAATTGATTTTTTCTATTGAAGATACTGGTCGTGGAATTCCAAAAGAAAAGTTAAATAATATCTTTGACTCTTTTGAACAAGTAGATCATAACGAAATTGAAGGAACTGGTCTTGGGCTGGCAATTACCCAAAAGCTAATTCACATCATGAATGGTAATATAGAAGTCACAAGTGAAGTAAATAAAGGAACTAAGTTTGTCATTACTATATCTAGGGTGGAAAGCTTTGATATTACTAAACAGGAAGATGAAGAAAGTGAAAAGCATTATTCATTTACCGAAGCTACAATTCTGATTGCTGACGATGTCACACTAAATAAAGATATGATCAAAACTTATCTTGAGAAATTTCCATTTAAAATTATCGAGGCCGAAAATGGCAAGCAAGCCATAGAAATAGCAAGAGAGCACATACCTGACCTTATACTTATGGATATTAAGATGCCAGTAATGAATGGCATTAAAGCCACTTCCATCATTAATGAAGATAAAAAGCTACAGAATATTCCAGTAATCGCCATCACCGCCAATGCGGTAAAAGATGCTGAAGCTGAAATTAAAAAAGTTTTTGATGCATACCTCTATAAACCAATACAACAAAACTCACTCTTAGAAGTCCTGTCAGACTTCCTTCAAACTTCCGAAACACTTACCACTGTATTATCAGAACAAGAAGACTCTGCAACATGTGCAGAGATTTCTGACATTTTAGAGAATAATTTTCTAAAAGAAATCCAACAAGCTGCAGAATCTTTGGAAATAAGTGAATTGAACTCATTAATCAAAGAGCTTACTAAACTCTCTGTTGAGAAGCCAAGTAAAATATTCAGGAAGTGGATACTTGCACTGAATACAGGATTCAATAACTTCGATATGGAGGCCCTTGCAGAAGAGTTAAATAAAGTTAAAGCTGTTATTACTGAGCTCAAATCTGTAAGCTAGCTGGCTTTTTCCTTCTTGAAAAATTTCCTCTTACGAACCTCAGGAACTGATTTATCGACCTTCACACGAATTGCTTTTTCTCCAAACAGGTAATTAATTGAGCTAATGAAGTCCCAGGTCGGGTTAACTCTAAAACCAACTCCAGCTTCAATAAAAGCTATATCTCCAGTATTCGACTTGACACAGAGAACCAGTGGGCACTTACTCTTTATTTCACTCGTTTTCTTAGCTAAGAACTCCTTTTGCTCAGGAGAAAAATAACTTTCTGGGGTATTCATACAGCCAAAACGCGGAGTTCTTACAAGTGCCTGCATCTGCTCTACTGAAGTCACCGCATTAAAAGTATCTGACAGATAAGTCATAAACTTAGCGTAAAAGTCCGCATCGCTTTCCTCAAAGTAACACATCGCAGTCTTGACTAAATGCGCCTTTTCATAATCATCCAGCTCGCTACGGCGAGTCTCGATAATACCTTTCAACTGAGTCATCGCTTCAGGAGTAAAAGACTCTTCAGTAAAACGCACTTGGACTTCCGTCGTGTAAGCACTTACTGCATCTGTCATAGGAAGAACATTTCTGACAATGATTTTTCGATTGTCCTCTTCTTCGTTATACTGGTAAACACCCTCAATAAATACAGGTGCTTCTGAACGCAGTAAATCTTTACATTTGTTGTAAGCGTCCGGAAAACAAAGACATTCTATAGAGTCGGCTAAATCTTCAACAACCAAAATCGCCCAGGGCTTATTGTCCTTCTTGGTCGTCTTCATCATAACAGTCTGGATCATGGCTCCAAACTTAACACCCTGCTCTTCTGTTTCCTGTTTTAAGCGAATCAAATCTGAAGAACTGAAACGTTTTATAATTCTCTCGTACTGACCAAGCGGATGACCTGTTGCATAAAAGCCCAAAAGTAATTTTTCGTTATCCAAACGTTCTTTATCGTGCCACTCCGGTAAATCCGGTACAAGCACGTCCAACTTTGAATCTGCCATATCTTCATCTGAAAGCATATCAAAGAGAGAACCTTGACCAGATGCACGATCACTTGCTGTCGACTGTGCTCTTTGAAGGGCTGGCTCAATCATCGCAAATAAACATGAACGCTTAATTTCAAAACAATCAAAAGCACCGGCTTTAACCAGGTTTTCCATAACCCTTCGGTTCACGCCGCCTTCGACCTTTTCACAGAAATCCAAAAAGCTTTCAAAAGGACCATTGGCATTTCTTACTCGAACGATAACCTCTGCTGCCGCAGTACCAACACCCTTGATTGCAGCCAAACCATAAAGCAGTTTGCCTTCATGAACATCAAAAGAAATTTGACTCAAGTTTACATTTGGATTCTCTATCTGAATGCCAAGTTCTTTACATTCGTGAATGAAAAATGCCACTTTCTCGGCATTACCCAATTCCGAAGTCAAAACGGCCGCCATAAATTCTGCCGGATAATGAGCTTTCAAATAGGCCGTTTGATAAGCGACCCAGGCATAACAAGTTGAGTGAGATTTATTAAATGCGTAGGCTGCAAAAGCTTCCCATGAAACCCAGATGGCTTCTAACTGCTTACGCTCATAACCTTTAGCTTCACCATTGTCCATAAACTTCGGACGCAGCATATCAAGAAGATCCATTTTCTTCTTACCCATCGCCTTACGAAGTGTATCTGCTTCACCTTTGGTAAAACCACCCAGTGACTGGGAAAGCAACATAACCTGTTCCTGATAAACCGTTACACCATAAGTTTCTTCAAGATATTCTGACATATCATCAATGGCATACTCAATAGGCTCTTCACCATGCTTACGGGCAATAAATGTCGGTATGTACTCCATAGGACCGGGACGATACAAAGCATTCATCGCAATCAAGTCTGGGAAAACTGTCGGCTTGAGAAGCTTCATCCACTTCTGCATACCAGCAGATTCATACTGGAATACCGCAACCGTTCGACCTTCCTGGAAAAGTTTATATGTATCTTCATCGTCGATGGGTATCTCTTCGATATCCATCTCTATGCCGTGGCCTTTCTTAACCAGCTTCACTGCATCATCAATTACAGTAAGAGTTCTTAAACCAAGAAAGTCCATCTTAAGAAGACCAAGATCTTCACAAGGACCTCCAGAGTACTGAGTTACAGCCTCACCTTCATTCTGTCCCTGTATAAGAGGAACAAGATTAGTTAATTCCTGATCACCGATAATCACACCCGCTGCGTGAATTCCCATCTGACGGTTGAGGCCTTCAAGTTTAAATGCCTGATCAATAATTTGCTTAACCCAGCTTTCATTTTCATACATGTTCTTGAAATCAACGCTGAAAAGCTCATTTGGGTTATCCGGTGTACCAGGATCAAGAGCTTTCTTAAGAGTCAACTTAGGATGATTCGGCAAAGTCTTTGTGATGCGATCCGCATCCGTATGGTTAAAGCCAAGGGCACGGGTTACGTCCTTGATTACAGCTTTGGCCTTCAAAGTTCCATAAGTACCAATCTGTGCCACTTTTTCCGCGCCATACTTTTGACGAACGTATTCGATCACTTCATATCTACGACGCTCGCAAAAATCGATATCGAAGTCAGGAGGTGAAATCCTCTCTGGATTCAAAAATCTCTCAAATAGTAAGTCGTATTGGATTGGATCCAGGTTCGTTATACTTAACAAGAAAGCGACTATACTACCCGCACCAGAGCCTCGACCAGGACCAACTGGTATCCCCTCATTTCGAGAATGAATTATAAAATCCCAGACGACTAGAAAGTAAGATGAAAATCCCGTTCTTATAATAACCTCGAGTTCGAAGTCCAGACGTTCCATAATGACTTCTTGCTCTTTAGTCAGCTCCATGTCTTCTTTGTATTCCCATCCATAACATCTGGGAATATTATCAATACAAACTTGTCTAAGGTATTCAGGCTGCTTATCACTACCGTCTTCCAACTGATATACTGGGTAGTGGTTGGTCTCAAAGTCCAAATCTACTTTGCAGCGTTCAGCAATAGCCAGAGTATTACTAATGGCTTCAGGGTAGTCCTTGAAAAGTTCAATCATTTCTTCCTGCGAACGGAAGTAGTACTGATCGCCAACAAACTTTGGTCTATTTTCTTCGCTTACTGTACGTTTTTCGCCAATACACATGAGAAGGTCATGTGCTTCGGCATCACTTTGATCAAGGTAGTGAACATCATTTGTCGCAACCAAAGGCACATTATGAGTCCTAGCCAGAGCAATCATTTTTTTAACTATTTCGCGCTCTTCATCGAATCCGTGATCCTGAATTTCCATATAGAAATTTTCAGGCCCATAAATCTCAACTAACTGCAGAAGGACTTTTTCAGCTTTCTTGTCATTACCTTTTTTAAATAACTCATAAATTTCGCCATTTTTACAAGCCGATAAAGCAATAAGACCATCGCTGTGCTTTGCCAAAAGCTCTTTATCCACACGAGGCTTGATGTGATAACCTTTAAGGTGAGACTCGCCATTTAGTCGACAAATGTTTTGATAACCACCAAAATCTTTAGCGAGAAGAACCAAACTGTAACCAGAAGGCTTTTCCTGATGAAAGTTTTTATCCGTATACTTTCCTGAAGCTACATAAACCGTACAACCAATAATCGGCTTAATGTCGTTCTTCGTTGTCGCATTATAAAAATCCACCGTACCACATAAGTTACCATAATCCGTTAATGCCATAGCCGGCATTCCAAACTCTTTGGCTCTTGCAACTAATTTCTTTATCGGGCATGCTGCCTGCAGCATACTGTAGTCTGTGTGTAGATTTAAATGAACAAATTTTGCTTCTGACATGTGATCTTCTGGCTTAAGGGTTATTTCTCCGGCATCGTATAATCAGAATAATACATATAATCCGTGCTTCAACTGAATTAATTGAATAATCAGGCATCCGCACTTGACCTTAGCTCACGCTTATGGTAATATCGATTATCTACTTGGGAGCAACATGCAAAAAGAACAGAGCAGACCTTCATTTTTTAGGGCCAATTTTTCATTTATTTCACAGTTCATTAAAAATCCTAAAGCTGTTGGTTCCTTAGTACCCAGTTCCCCACTCCTTGGCAGAGCTATGGCAAAATTTGTCCCTAAAAAAGACGACGCTTTTGTAGTAGAGCTTGGCCCCGGAACAGGTCCGATTACTAAAGCTCTGACCAAAGTTGGACTCAACAAAGACAACTTACTCTGTATAGAGATGTCACCCAAGATGGTGAAACTCCTGCATCGACGCTTCCCTGAGTTAAACATCATCGAAGGTGATGCTTGTGCATTGAGCAATACAATAGGTGAAAAGTCAGGAAAAGTCGATGCTATCGTTTCAAGCTTGCCTTTAAGAAGTATTCCAAAAGGGATCGTCACGCAAATCATCGATCAGATGCACGAAGTTCTTACAGATGATGGTGTCATTATTCAATTCACCTATGACCTAAGAGCCAACCGTTCCCCTTTACTGCAAAAATTCAAAAGAGTAAAGTCCAAAATAGTTGTTGGCAATGTCCCACCAGCTCGAGTAGATGTCTTTAAAAAAGTCTCTGAGTAAACCCTTACAGATTTATTATTTATAAAAAATTCTTAACTTCTGAAGAAGTCTTAAGTGCCATTCCCGTGACTTGCGCTACTGTTCCGAAACAGGAGATTTTAGTATGGAAGACTTTAAGAAAGAATTTATCGAATTTATGGTTCGTTCAAATGTTTTAACATTTGGCGACTTCACAACAAAAAGTGGTAGAAAGACTCCTTTCTTCATTAATACCGGCAATTACAACAACGGTGGTCAAATGGAGAAGCTTGGAGAGTTTTACGCCAAAGCAATCAATAAAGAAATTGGCAACGACTTCGATGGTCTTTATGGTCCGGCGTACAAAGGTATTCCACTCTGCATAACTACCTCTGTTGCTTTGAATAGAGTTTTTGAGAAGAACGTTAATTTCACATTTAACCGTAAAGAAGCCAAGACTCATGGTGAAGGTGGTAACCTGATCGGCCACAAGCTCAACGATAAAGAGAAAATAGTTATAGTAGAAGACGTGATCACTGCAGGAACTGCAATCCGCGAAAGTCTGCCAATTATCGAAGCTGCTGCCGATGTTGATATACGTGCCATCGTTGTTTCTGTAGACCGCATGGAAAAAGGTACTGGTGACTTATCTGCCATTGCTCAGGTTGAAGCTGACTTTGGTATCCACACTTTTGCAATCGTTACAATCGAAGAAGTTGTCGAGTATCTACACAATCGCGAAATTGACGGTGAAATAGTTGTCGATGATTCAATGAAAGAAATGATTGAAGCGTACCGTACAGAGTACGGCGCGTAAAAAATCGGGGCCGCTAAGCGACCCCGTATCTCCCACAGCTTTCCCGCTGCCTCTCCTCACCTCAGTGTCACAGTCTCCCCGACTGCGTAGTGCCTACAAGCACAAACTAAAGAGTATTCCAACTGACTCTTTGAAGGACTTTTTTCTTTTGAAAGCCATCATTGAGGACTTTTTCTATATCTTCAGCAAGCTCAAGCCCAGATTTGTAGCGATCATCAGTGCTTTTCTGCAGCATTTTCTCTAAAATCGGCTGAAGATTTGCTGGAAAATTTTTATCAACTTTTAAAGGTTCAATTGGATTTTCTGTCTGAACTCTGAATCCAAGTGCTGAAATCGTTTCGGCATCGAATGGGCGACACCCAAGCCAAAGTTCATAAGCCACTGTACCCAAAGAGTAAATATCTGCCTGATTACTAACCTTTGGACTGTTATAGCCTTCAGGTGCCAGATAGTATGGAGTACCAATAATCTTCATAACATTTGTCTGCTCTGAATCCGGTAACTGAGCTATACCAAAATCTGCTAATTTCGCATAACCATCTTCCGCTAACATAATGTTATCCGGTTTTATATCGCGATGAATGATATTATGGCTATGTGCAGTATGTAAAGCTTTAGCAATTTGCTGAATTATTTTGACTCTGGTTAAAAAATCAATGTGCTGATTAGACTGAATAGCTTTCTTTAGAGTGACTCCCTCAAAGTATTCCATAACAAGATAAGGAATATTTTCCTCTCTTGCATAGCCATGCTCAAGAACTTTTATGATATTCGGATGTTCCAGAGTTCCAGCAGTTTTTGCTTCTTTAAAAAATCTTTCAACTGCCTCATTTTTACCAGAATAGGTGTTATTCTTGATAATCTTCATGGCAAATTTTTTAGGAGCACCATTCACTATTCTTTCACAGAGAAAGACTATTCCCATAGAACCTTCGCCCAAAGTTCTGACTATTGAGTAGCCAGCAAGATAACGAGTCGATTTATCATCGCTGATTACCGTTGCTTCCATCTCTCCTTGTTTAAGTGCCTTACCATGCTCTATAGCGGCACCGACACGCTCGCGGATCTCATGAAGTTCAAAAGGCTTACTGACATAATCAAAGGCACCAACCTTCATCGCCTGAACAGCAGAATCCACCTTAGGAAAACCAGTCATTATAATGAACTCTGTCTCTGGACGGAGTTGCTTCGCTTTCGCTAAAAAATCCGTCCCGGACATTCCAGGCATCATAACATCGGATAAAATACAATGGTAATTATTTTGTTCGACCATCGGGACCGCTGCATCTGCACTCGATGAGCACTCAACGTCATACCCTTCAGATGTTAAAACTGCAACCAGTAAATTACGCAATTGGTCTTCGTCTTCAACGACCAAAACCCGATTCTTAGCGCCCTTCACTTGATCCCCTGGATTATCCAGAATAACGGTCTTATCCACCAACTTTGGTGTTTGATCGAAGTCTCTAGAATCAGGCATAAAAAATTAACTCACAGCTAAGTAATAAGTATATTAATACAAAATCATATGCCTATCTACGTTACATATTTCATGCCAAAATAAGTAATTTCGAATCTTAAAAGGAAGTTTATCTAAGATTTTTTAAAACTTGTGAAGCACGCCCCAACAAATCACAGAAAAGATTATCACAAAAGCGCAAATATTGAATAACTAAATGTCAGCTGAAACGACCAGGCGTTGTTAAAAACAACAACTAAAAAATAAGGTCAACCCAACATTCCTCGGTAATGACCTTCATGCCTTCTTGCTTGAGAGAATTAATCTGCCGACCAAGGTCATCAGTTAAGTCCCCGCTTAGTTCTGCCATAGCTCCAACTATACAGTAGTCGACTTCTTCATCGAGGCTTTCAGTCAAAACTCCACCTTTCTCGGCAAGGGCTTCGGCTAAACGGTCTGGAGTACCGATAATGAACTGTCCGAGTAAGTAAAATTTATTCCCCTCAAACTGAATCTGTGGTATAGGCTCCGTAAATTCAATAGTCGCAGAGAAACTTGGCAGCTCGGCCACCTTTTTTGATTTCTTCTTACTCCCGGTGAATTCATAGAGATGTTGAAACAACTCTTTCTCTTCAGATTCATCGATGAAATGATCTTCCAGCATTTCACAAAGGCGAATAAACAAACCTTTAACAGGATAATTTGAAGCCACTCTTGGATGGCGACGCAACCAATCCCGCAAAAACTCAACTTCTTCTTTGACCAATTTATTGTCGGCTAAGATTCCCAGGCACAAGCCTATGAATTCGTGAGCTTTTTTAGAATTTTTAAATGGCGCTGTCATAGACCCTTGTAAATTAAACTTGTGTTCTAAAGATTATATCCTACATTTGAGCTTAACTAACCATATGTCAGTAAAGAGTCAAAGGACTGAATTAAAGTTTTATGAAGTATTCTGTTGCAGTGGGTTCAAAAAATCCAGTCAAAGTCGGAGCCGTACGGGAAGTACTGGATAATTATGATGATTTCTCATACGAAGTTATCGGTCTCGATGTCGAGTCAGATGTAAATGAACAGCCACAATCACTCACAGAAACTTTCCTGGGAGCCACTAACCGTGCCAGGAACTCTTACTCAACTGATTTTCAGTTTTCTGTAGGTCTGGAAGACGGCATCTTCCCAATTATTGGAAAAGAGAACTCTTATATGAATGTTTGTTGCTGCGCAATGTATGATGGTAAAACATTTCACTATGGAACATCATCAGCATTTGAATACCCAACTGAAATTACTAATTTAGTTAAAGGTCGTGGTTTAGATATAAGCGTAGCTCTCGGAGCCTGTGGTTATACGTCTAACCCGGAAATCGGCTCTTCAGAAGGAGCTATCGGTATTCTCAGTGAAGGTCGGCTCATTCGTAAAGACTACACAAAGCAAGCTCTCAATGCCGCCTTTATACACTTGAAAAATTTTCTGGAAAACTAAATGAGTATTGCAATTCTTGGTGGCAGCGGCCTATACGACATACAAGGACTGGAAACGGTTCAATCACACGATATTCAAACTCCTTATGGTTCTCCATCGGGTTCAATTCAAGAAGGTAAACTCTCAGGACGAACTGTCTTTTTTCTCGCACGACATGGAGCTGGTCACAAACTTTTGCCTCATGAAGTCAATCACCAGGCAAACATTTGGGCTCTTAAAAGCTTAGGCGTTCAAAGCATCCTGAGTTTTTCTGCTGTGGGAAGCCTAAAAGAAGAGATTCATCCCTGTGATTTTGTGATTGTTGACCAATATGTCGATCATACTAAAAGACCGGCACAAAGCTTTTTTGGCAAAGGTGCAGTCGCTCATGTTTCTTTAGCGGAGCCGACTTGTAAACACCTTGCAGATCAACTCTACACAAATATCAGTGAGTTGAAAAAAAAATCACAGACTATTCACCCTACTGCGACCTATATAAATATTGAGGGCCCACAATTTTCCACAAAAGCAGAATCAAATCTTTACCGTTCATGGGGAATGGATGTCATAGGTATGACTAACTTCTGTGAAGCACGTCTTGCCAGAGAAGCAGAAATCTGTTACTCAACAATAGCTATGGTCACCGACTACGATTGCTGGCATCCTGATCACGATGCCGTTACAGTCGACCAGGTAATCACAAACCTTCATAAAAATGCCGACTTTGCCAAAGAAATTATTCAAAACAGCATATCTAAGCTAAGTACAGAATGCCCTTATGGATGTCAAAATGCTCTCAAACAAGGGCTGCTAACTCCAACTACTGCTATTCCCGAAAGCACAAAAAAAGATTTAGAACCGATTATCAGGAAATATTGCTAATGTCTATTTACCTTGAAAATGCCGCCTCAACTCCACTTCTTGATGAAACTCTGGAATTTTATACCAAGCAAATCGCTAGGTACTTTGGCAACCCGCATGCAGATAATGACTTCAGCCGTGAATGCCGTAAAGCTATTACTAAAGCAGAAAAACAAATTCGAACTGCGGTAAATGCCAGTAAAGACGTTAACATTATCTGGACCAGTGGCGGCACAGAGTGTTTCAACTCTGTCTTCTTCGGACTGGAGTGGAATGCAGGCGATGAAGTTATTGTTTCTTCTCTAGAGCACCCGGCAACAAACAATCCTTTAAAAGAGATTGCTGCTCAAGGTGTCAAATGTATTGCACTTCCCGTCGACAAAAGCGGACGCTTCAGTCTTGGAGACTTTAAAGCTGCTCTCTCGGAAAAAACACGTCTGGTTTCAATTATGTCTATCCAAAATGAAATAGGCGTCATTAACGATCTTGAAGGCATTCGAAAAGTACTGAACGAGACAGGAAGTAAAGCCCTTTTTCATACAGATAATGTTCAAGGCTTTGGTAAACTCAAACTTGATTGGCAAAAATGCCGTTTTGACTTCATGTCGACTGCCGGCCATAAATTCCATGCGCCAAACAGTTGTGGAGCTTTACTTGTGAACTCAAAAATAAAACTAAAACCTCTCTTTTTTGGCGGTGGTCA
This sequence comes from Lentisphaerales bacterium, assembly GCA_022446985.1. GTDB lineage: Bacteria > Verrucomicrobiota > Lentisphaeria > Lentisphaerales > Lentisphaeraceae > JAKVBD01. The sequence continues at coordinate 46,291 of JAKVBD010000004.1, read as the reverse complement.
ACAAAAAGGACAGCGTCCTGGAACACAGGATGCCGCGGTTATAGCCGGCTATGGATTTGCAGCGGAATTCAACCATAAACACAAAGATGAGAAGTTAAAAGACATTCTTGAATTGAATAACATCTGCCGTACAGGCCTAAGCGAACTGACTGATAATGAAGGAAAGGTGCTCGATGTTATTTTCCACTCAGATGAAGAGTGTACACCCTACGTTCTCACATTTAGCATAAAGGGTTATCAAGGAGCGATTATTATGCGCTTTTTAAGTAGTATTGGTGTTTACATAGGAGTTGGCAGTGCCTGCTCTGCAGAGACTAAGACTCCCAATAAAACTTTAACCGCCATGGGTGTCAATAAAGATATCGCTTATGGTGCAATCAGAGTCAGCTTTGGGTGGCAAAATACACCAGAGGAAATTAAGATATTCTTAGAAAAGCTCCAAGAAGTTATTAAAAGTTATTAAAATATGAATGTCGAAGTTTTCACACTCTGCGATGCCGCAACAGACCAACGTGGTAAATTAAATATTTTAGGGACCTTCGACCTGATTTGCTCGGAACAGGTACCGATTCAACATCCAGCCTGTGCTGTTGCCTTAAGAGTTCGCTTTTCCAAACTTGAAGAAGGTGAGTATTCTATCAAACTGACCTTCACCAATGCAGATGGTCAAATGCTAATCCCACCAATGGGTGGTGACTTCCCAATACAGATGGCGCCAGAAGCTCTTTCTCAGGCAAGAAACATGGTCTTTAATTTTCAAGTGTTAGAATTTCCTGAATTTGGGGACTACTCCATAAACCTGCACATAAACAAGACTCTCATCGACAGCCTACCTCTATATATACGCCAGGTTCCCGAGCCCCTTCCTCCGTCAATGAGCTAAAGGCTTTGTGGGCAATTCTTTGATTTGAAGTAATCGCCGCCTTTAAGTTTTACATCATCTGTTCCCCAAAGCATAGACTGATCAACTTTTTGCATGAATGGAATGAGTTTAGAGCAATGAATATAAGCTTCCTCTATACTCACCTGTACCCAGCGCACGGCCCTTTCACTTTCTCTTTCAAAGGCGGGCAACTGATCTTCACTAAGCTTTACATTTAGATCATCATTATCAATAATCTTCGCTTTACCATTTATGTGCAAGCCAATTTTATCTTGCGTAAAATCTAAAAACAACATGCCTATATGAGGGTTTTCCAAAATATTCCCCAAGCTGGCGAGAACTCCATTGCCTCGGTATTCAGGATAGATCATAGTTTTATTATCAACCACCAGGCAGAAGTTGGGCTCCCCTGAACGCAGCGATGAATCACACTCTCCTTTTGTATCTGCTGTAGCAATAAAACAAAGCTCCATACGCTTTAAAAAAGAGATCATATTTTCATTCAGGTAAGTGAGAACCTGGTTCTTATAAAAACTATTGGCCCGTGACTTAGTCTCATATTTTTCCTGAAGTTTCTTTTCTCCATCAGATCCAATCATTTCTGTCTCAGTACTTTTTGTATTTTTCTGCAAGTTTCAAGTAATCTGCAGCCATATCTGACGTCAACAGCTCAATCATAAAGGTGTTCTCAACCCAGAACTCAATAACATTAAAGCTGCCGCGCTTAAACTCAGCAGCATGCCAATTTTCACGCTCAGCTATGGCATAAATCTCTTCCCGGCTTTTAGAAATACCAATCGCAGCATGAACTGTCGTATAAGGTTTGCCTTTCTCACTGGCAAAACTACAGGCATTTTCCTTATCACCAGGGACCAGATGAATATCTTTAGGGTATATCTCCAGAGCCGAACCATGATCATCACCAAACCAAACCATGTAGGCATTTTCAGTCGGTTTAAAGTCTACTACTGTCCCATCAAAAATTTCAGCAAAGATACCCGCCACCTTTTTAGTATCTTCAGCGGGCATAGAAATATGATGGATCATGAACCATCTCCAGTTGATTGTCCTGAGTTCTCGGGCTTGAGCAGTAATATAAGTGAACAGCCCGGAATAGTGAATAGCGCGATCCACCATATATTGTCTAAAAGTATTTTATCCGGAACATCGTAAGCCCAGATCAAACAACTAAGAGCATTAAAAATCATATGCATGAGAATTGTGCAATAAAGAGAACCGGTCCTGAAAATAATTAATGTTAAAACTGCCCCCATAACAGCGGTACCGGCAAATCTAAAAAAGCTAAAATGAGCCAGCCCAAACATTATCGCCTGCAACCACATACAGGCTTTCAAATTAAATTCCCGGCGCAAGCCGCTTAGTAAGACACCGCGAAATAAAATTTCTTCACATACAGCAGGAGTTACTGAGATGATAAATAAAGTCCCCAGAAAACCATACTCTGTAGTCAGAGTTGCCATTATATCGAAGAGCTCCATTTCAGCTCCTTTATAACCAAAATACTGTAAAACTATCTGCATAAGCATGACTGCCGAATAACAAAATGGAGCTAAGAATAAGCATACCAGTAAATTTCTCGGGCCAGGTGCTTTTAAATATAAGGCACTTGAAACTTTCACCCTGAAATACTTTAGTAAAGCAATAGAAAGGGCAAAGAAAATTGTCCACTGACTCACTAAAACACTCGTCCCTAAATCATACGTCTGAAGACTGGTGCTGACAAAAAACATCAATAGCAGCATAATGCTAAAAATAATTATACTGTCGTTGGCCTCAAAGCTTGCTCTTTCTTTCAGAGAACTTCTGTTAAATGAGAAAGTGGAACGACCTTCATGATTAAACAGAACTCCTTCAGAACTGTAGACTTTTATAAGTAAAGTCACGACCAAAACTGAAAATAATCCGGTTGAAACAGCTACTGAAAGAAAATCAAGAAAAGTTCCTTCGCCAATCAGTAGATCCTGAAATAACAGGCAAAAATTCAAGAAAGGTACAAAGCGTACAACCCCCTCCATTTCGACTCCAGGCAAACTGGAAAAAATCACCGGCAGCGACATCACTAAAGTTATCGGAACCATATATTGCCCTGCCTCTTGAACTGTACGAGCCATAGATGCGGCCATCAGAGTTAAACCACTAACCAGGATCGCGACAATTATCAGACAGATTAGAATCACCGGCATAACAGAAATAGGTAAGGTAAAGTTAGCAAAGGGATTACTTTCAACATCACCACCAGAAATACCGCTCATATGGCCAAGAGTAAGTGCCATACAACCGAGGTTAATCACTGCCGATAAAAAACCTACGGTCACAACCGTTAAGTATTTACCGCAAACCAATTCCAAACGACTCAATGGCGAACAAAGAACTGTTTCAAGAGTGCCGCGCTCTTTTTCTCCAGCTGCGATTTCCTGAGCGATAAAGCTGCAACCCACAACCAGCATGATGAGCATGATACCAGGTAATACGCGTCCGGCAAGATAACGGCTTTCAACTTCCTGATCCACCTTTTGAACTTCAACTTTTAGCGGAATAATCAGTTCTTTATCCAAGCCTTTAATCTTAAGGCGCTTTTCAACCAGCTCTTCTTTAAATTTTCTTATCTTGAGTGAAACTTTATCATAAGCAAACCGGGAGTCACTGTCTGCGGTTTTATAATGAACCTTTAGAGTCGCTGTCTTAAAACTTTTTAAAGCACCGGCATAGCCATCGACTGGCTCAATAAAAACATTCGTCTTAGTGAAGTCCGGACTCTCTTGGTCGACAATTTCCAGGTACTTGTCAGTCTTTAAGTAATCGACCAATTCATTGCCTATAAAGTCACTTTTTACGCCAACTTCATAGACCTTTTTTTGCTGTTTGGTCACCTGCTTAGCTGTTAATTCTGTTGTAAGAATGATGATTCCCGGATATAGCAAAGCCGGGACAAAAAGCATAATCAAAAAAGTTCGCTTATCTCTGACAAACTCCAGAAGCTCCTTTTTGTACAGTAAGATAATTTGGCGCCAATTCATGATTGAGGAGCCCCTATCTTCTCTGCATAGCGTCCAAATAACTCACCTAAAGTTGAACAATTTTGCTGCTGAAGCACGTTATCTACAGCTCCTTTCCCAATGAGCTCACCTTTATTTAAGACAGCTATAGAATCGCAAAGCTCATGGACTTCATCCATATGATGGGTTGAAAACAAAATGACTCGTTTATCATTTTTCATATGCTTTATGAAATCAATAATTGACTGCTTTGCAACGACATCCAAACCAGTTGTCGCTTCGTCCAGTATCAATAAAGAAGGATTGTGGATAATAGTCCGGCCAATATTCACTTTCTGCTTTTGACCGGTTGAAAGTTTTTCACATTTACGGTCGATGAACTCAGACATATTCAACAACTCAACGATTTCTTCTATGCGTTGCGTAATGTCACTTTTAGTCATGCCATTTAACTGAGCAAACCAGGAAATGGTTTCACGTGCTGTCAAACGTTTATATAGACCCGTTGATCCAGAAAGAAAACCTATACTGCGACGAACATCCATAGGATCTTCATGCATATTCACACTATCAAGAATTGCTTCACCAGAAGTAGGATTAATCACTGTAGAAAGCATGCGAAGCGTTGTAGATTTCCCGGCACCATTCATCCCCAGAAGTCCAAGAATTTGTCCTGCCTCTACATCTAGAGAAAGGCCTTTTACGGCCTCTATTTCATTGCTTTTGCGGTCTAAAAAAACTTTTCTAAGATTGCTGATTTTCAGCATGATTACTCATATGATTGTTTTTTTCAAATTTATAAACATCCGTCGGTTTAAAGCCCGTACGCCGGATGTCATGCATGGTGACGTATGCCATAAGAGTTAAAAAGAAAAGGACAAACAGCATAGTGACCGGCTGTAAAATTTTTGCTGGTACTTTACGTCGGCTGACCATCTCGAGAACCGCTATAAAAATGTGCCCACCATCCAAAACTGGTAATGGCAGTAAATTAAATATCGCCAGAGAAATATTGATCATAAAAATAAATGCCAGGCCTGCTCTCCAGCCACCTGCTTGAACGGTATCATAAATGCCTTTACCAATACCTACGGGTCCACTTAAACCACTAAAGTCTACCGAGCCGTTAACTATAGCATCTATAGTTTTTAAAGTTTCAGAAAAGACACTACCCATCTGCTTCATAGGGTCGTCATAAACCATGTACTGCTCAAAGCCAATTCCTATTTGGTAAATGGAGTATTCAAACTTCATCGGTAAAGAAAGCTTTTCTCCATCTCTAGTAATATCCAGCTGAATTTCCTTACCGCCATTTTTATTCAGGGTATCTAAAAAGCTTTGTAGGTCCTTACATTCCTGACCATTTACACCAGTAATTCTATCCCACTTCCTTACTCCTGCTTCATAGGCAGGATACTCAGGACTCGCCATGAAGACTTCTGGATATTTAAAAATTCTTAGTCCAAGCAAATTCTCTGTTATTTTTATTGGCGTTATGGTTAGATCTACTTCATTCCCTTCACGTAAAACAGTGAAAGTAACCGGTCCGCCCTCTTGGGCCTGAATAGCTTCAACAACATCTTTAGGAGTATTTATTTCCTTGCCATCGACTCTTATAAATTGATCACCGGGTTTAACGCCTGCCTTAAAAGCCGGGTACTCAGAACCGTCTTTTTTCTTTTCTGGAACTCTCGCGACGATTGCTTTTGTACTCTTACGAGTGCCGGCAAAGGTAAATGGCGGGAAAGACAGATTTTCAAAATTTGGATCTTTTTCTGGAACAAAAGGGCCAATTGTCATCGGTTTATCAGCACGTTCCAATTCAAGTGTAACTTCACCTGAAAGAACATACTCTTTCAAAAGCATGTCTGAGTTTTTAATCTTCTTACCATTAATGGTTAAAAGATTATCACCATTTCTAAGTCCTTTTTTATAATCGACTGAGCGCTGAGGTATATCTCTCACCTCAAGACGCTCTAATGGTGGCGCTGCCGGTTTACCCGACTTCCAAAGAATTGTACCTAACACAAAGGCAAAAAGAATATTGAATAAAGGACCGGCAACTGCAACGATGACGCGGTCAATGGCTTTGGGAGCTGGTAAAATACGACCATCTGAAGTCATCGGTTCATCATTCGGCTCTAACTGTGGCAATTGAACGTAGCCACCAAATGGTAACCAGCCGATTATAAATTCAACCTTATTCTTGGTGAATCCCCAAATGCGCTGGCCAAACCCAATAGAAAATTTCTCAATATGTAAACCGCGCCAAACTGCGGCCAAAAGGTGTCCAAATTCGTGTATAAAAACACTGAAACCAAAGAAGAAAACAACGAAAAGTATCAGGCCTATATTAACCAGAAAATCAGGCATTCACTATGCTCCAAAATTAGAAAATGTTTCCCAGTACAATAGTTCGCATGCACCAGGAAACAATAGTTTAACAAAATTGATTAAGATGATCAATCATTCATGATCACCCTGCAGGCTATAATAGCTTATTTAAAAACATTGCCGCGATACTTAAGAATCTCTTTTCTTAACTCAAGAAAATCAATTTCTCCCGTATGCCTCCATATATCTTCTCCACCTGGAGCAATCAACAATGTATGTGGTAAGGGCCCTTGCCACTGAGAATCTACGGCATCGATCATCTTATCTCTATCCGGAACATTAGCGATATAGTTATTTGTCGTACGGCCTTCTTTCTTGACAGACTTCTCGACTCTTTTAGGCATCGCGGCATTTTCACTTTTCAGAAGCTGTAAGGCACGTTTTTTCTGATTCAGAAAATCGGCACTGAGCATAACAACTTCAAATTGGCGCATATCGAACTGGCGATTAACTTCAACCAGATCAGGAATTTCACTGACACATGGTCCACACCAGGTTGCCCAGACATTTATAAGGCGAAGCTTCTCAGTCTTATTTGCCACAAGTTCTTTTATGCCGGCTTCATCAATCTCTTCCAGTGTGACTTCTCTACTTAACCACTCTTCATTAAATTTCTTGACTTGCTCACGCTTATAAGACCACTTGGTCGAACAACCACGAACGCGAGTTGTTTCAACTGTGACTTTTTTACCGGCCAGAATTTCATCGATAGCATTGCGAGTGTCATGTGTAACATTTTCACCTTTCTGACGCTCATCATTGTCAATACGCCCCTCAAACCTTAGCTTTCTCTCTGAATCAAAGATAAAAACATGCGGTGTCGCAATCGGCCCGTAAGCCATAGAGGTTTTCTGATCATCGCCATCATATAAATAAGGATGGTTATAATTGCGTTCTTTGGCTCTGATTTTCATAGCTTCAAAACTGTCGTCTAAAATAGAATAACCCAGTTCATCAATGCGAACGGCTTTGGGATCTGCAGAAGAAATCACTACAACATCGACGCCCTTATCTTTATAGTCATCTACGAGCTTTATGATTCGTTCTTCATAAGCTTGCGAAGTCGGGCAGTGATTACAGGTGAAAATCATCACTAACACTTCCCCTTCATAATCTGACAAAGAGTACATTTTATCATCAATATTTTTAAGAGTGAAATCTGGAGCTTGAGCGCCTATTTCAAGAGTCGGATACTTTGGTGCAGCCCCAAACAATTGTAATGAAAGTAAAATAAATAAAAAAGAAATTCGCATCGTTACTCCTGATTAACTTGCTTTAATTGTCGCATTTACACCGAAGTTATGGTTTAAAGAATAGCTTGTCTACACTGATCAGTTAATCAAGGCACAAAAAAGGCCGATCTAAAACCGGGCTCTATCTAGTTATTAATTGCCTTCATAGACTCCTCGGCTCCGCTTGCGGTCCAGGCCGAGTATTTATCTCTTGTCCGCATCTATATAAACTCCAACAACTTTACCTGAATACTGTATCGTGATTTTGTTGCCTTTTTGAGACCATTTAAAACGATCACCATTACATTCTATTTCTTCTCCAGCACTCTGCAACGTAAAATGAGTTCTAGTCTGATACCTTCTTACTAGAGGAAATTCCTTATTTTCTGTTTCAGATGCTGTCTTCTATTCATCACTGGTATCTTCTGAATTTCCCTCTTCATCTGAATAACTTGATTCGTCATCTGAGCTATCACTTTCTGAAGGGCCTGAACTGGAGACCCTGAATTAAACGCAGATAACTGAGAACTAATCATTTTAAGATTGCTATTTAAAATAGTTTAGTCATCTCCTGATTGCCCATTTTTATCGCCATACTTAGGAACTCTGTCAGTTGTTTTTAATTGCCTTCCAAAAGTTTCTTTTTCATGCCAGCAAACAGCTTATCCAGGTTCATCATTTGCTTCGTATTTATAGCCAACTCTTTTTGAACCTGAGAAACAATGTCTATATTTGGCATTTCCAGCTTTGTAACATTCGGAGGTTTAGGTCCACGACCTCAAGGGCCAGGAAAGCCGCCGCTCCCCGGCTTAGGTGGAAATTGACCAAAAAGAGAAAAATCAAACAACAGTGCAAATAAGAGTAATCTCATTTCTTTTACTTTAAACAATTAGCTATTTATAAGCATACATAAAGACACTTTTCAAAGAATAGATCTAGTTGGAAGCCTTGATGCTTTGTTTATCAATGACCTCAATTCCTTTTAAGTTTTTAACGGAAGAACTTTTCAGACACCAGGAAGAAAGAATAACTTTTTTAAGGTTTTTCGCTTCCTGGAGCTTAGCAAACCAGTTCAATTGGGTGCTGCTCACATCTAAAACTGTTGCCTCCTGATTCGCCAAAAAGCTCGGTGACAAAAGATTTGTCCCGCTAACATCCAGCTTTCCTGAGACCTTGGTTTTTAGATCATCGATTCCTTTAACAGAACTTCGAGCAAGGCTCAAATTCTCTAATGAAACAACATTCAAAACACGGCTATCATTGATTACACATTTTTCCAAGACAAGATTTTTTAAACCGAGACCTGAAATAAAACATAGTTTCCTAAGTCGTAAATTCTTAAGCACCAATTTGTCTTCCAGTAGATAATACTTATAATTCTGTTCGTTTAATGGAGGTCCCCCAGAGCGATAAAAGCGCATGAGCATATCCAAAATATCCACTTTTTTCTGTCCCTTATGCTTAGCATAAATTTTCGGCAACAGAGTAGTTACTTCAAGATCGTCATAACGTTCAACTAAAGTCCTCAGAAGCTTTTCGTCGTTGAGCTCTTTATTCAAAACCTTTTCATTTAACTTTTTATAAAAGTTTTCTTTATCATCTATCTTTCTAAAATGTTTCTGAGCTTCGCTAAATCTAGATAACGCAAAATAAACTCGTCCCAACAAATAATGAGCCGGCTTAGAAGATATATTTAAGGTAAGTACTTCTTCACAGTGTTTTTTCGCGCCCCATATATTGAGCCGTTTAAAATCTGCATTTGCTTTATCCAACAATTCCTGTTCAGCAATGCGTGAAATACTGACATTCACGTTTTTCTGCATTTCAGCTTCTTTAAACGCTGCGTTTGCCAAACTTTCTCGATCTTCTACCGCTCCCCAAAATGCCGAGACTATGATCACTATGATGATCAAGCTGATAAAGGCTATAGAACAAGACCTTTGGTTCCTTTTGACAAACAGACTTAATTCCTTCAAAAAACCGGCATTTTCAGCCTGAGTTGCAAAGCCACTCAAGTAGGAACGAATATCTTCGGTCAACTCTCGTACTGATTCATACCTGTCTTCAGGCCTTAGTGCCATCGCTCTGGCTGCTACTGCCGAAAGTGCCTTAGGCACAACAGATTTACCTGATAATGCCGCTGCTGTTTGAATATCGCCCGTAATAGTTTTATCGACCACTTCTTCCAGGCTCTCACCTGCAAGAGGAGGCTTCAAAGTTAACAGACAATATAGAAGACAGCCAAGAGAGTATATGTCTGTTTTTTCAGATAATGCCCCAAACTCTTCAGATAATTGTTCGGGAGCCATAGAACCGGGAGTTCCTTCCGCCTTCCCTTTACTTTGACGCCTTTTAAGAACAATCTCATTATTTAAATCAAAAGCCAGGCCCCAGTCACACAGAAGAACCGATCCATAGTCATCTATTTGAATATTTTCTGGTTTTATATCTGCATGGATGATTTGCTTTGAATGAGCATAAGCTGTGGCATCGCAAATTTTCAAAAAGATTTCCAGAAGGTAAGCTAAGTCATATGGCTGTGTCCCTTCTGCCATAGAGGCCAGCATATCAGAAAACCGACAGCCACCCAAAAGTTTCATGATAATATATGGCTCCTGACATTCATCCATGCCAATATCATAGAGGGGGACAATATTTGGATGTTCAAGACGTGCTAATAATTTCACTTCTCGTAGGAACGAATCGCCATTTTCTAAATCTTTCAAGCGTGCCATCGCCACTTGACGACCACTGAAGTTATCATCTGCAGCAAAGACCTTTTTCATGCCTCCTTCACCACAAAGATTATTTTCGCAATAACGCCCTTCAACATCTGCTAAAAAACTAAGCATGTGAGAAGTGTCCTCTTTACAGGCATCTTCATAGATTCCTTTCAAAAGAGGATTAATTCCTTCATAAAATTGCTGATTATCTTCCTCCATAGTCCCACTGTATTTCAGGCAAGATTAAACCGATCATATTTTACGACAGCTACTCCTAGCTACTTACAAAATTTTACAGAAAATAGGTGAATAATTCATTATCAGATCTTTTTTTGCATAAAAATCTGTTTTTTTAAACTTCTCAGTAAGTTCGAAAATCAACTGGTCGTAATAAACTGTAGACAAGTTTTAAAGAGCTGATTACAAGATCTAAGTTATCACAGCCTTTGTCAAAATTCACCTTACACAACAACACACTAAAGATATTGCCTTGCGGCAATATCTTTATTTTTTTCGCTTTCTATTCACGAACGCATGAAATGATTGAAAAATTCTTTAAGAATAATCACACAGGTCTTCATATCCATCCACAGGCTCCAATGTTGAATGTACCAGATGTCCTCATTAACCATTGCCTTCATGTTTTCTAAATCTTTAATCTGCCCTCTATAACCATTGACCTGAGCGCAACCGGTAATTCCTGGTTTAACTTCATGACGCTCCATAAAGTTATCAATTTGTTCCGAATATTCCTCAGTATGTAAAAGCATATGAGGCCTTGATCAGACTATTTACATACTCCCTGATAAAACTTGTAAAAGTTGTGGGAATTCATCGATATGACTCATTCTCAACAACTTTGCTAAAGGAGTAACCCGAGGGTCATTATGAACAGCTTCATGAGTATCTGAGGTGTCATTCACATACATCATTCGAAATTTCAGAATCTTAAAACTTTCATTACGGATGCCTGTGAGCTCCTGTCAAAAAAACACCGAACCACGTGAAGTTTACTCTATAAGAATACCCACTAAGGGAATCAACCAAATCAAAACAGTCAAAAAAATGATCAGCGACAGCAATATATCCATAACTCTTTTCAGAAACATACAGGGAAGTTGCGAAAGTGGATTATGAGGAGAAGACATTTTACATACCTTATTATGTAAACAACAGTAGTTTTCGATGAAGTACAACCTAAGGCATTCTAAAAAAAGCAGTAAACAATTCAACTAACAAACAGCATACCTTTGGTTGATTCTGCCTAAGCAGCCAACCCGAAGAATTGTTTACTGCATGAAAACCTTGCAAACGGCAACTCGAACTGCCGCTAACACAGGCTTGCAAGTGTTTCATGCTTGCCAGATACAATTCAAAATTCGCGTTTTGACAATTTATCGAAAATTTCTCGAATAAATTATTCTCTTTAGCCATTCTGACTTTACTGTAAAATATGAGCAAACTTTAGAGATTATTTATGAACCGTCTACTACTCGTACTTCTTACCGCACTTTACTTATCTGCCTGTAGTTCTCCTCCTCCCAAAGCGCAAGTACAACTGACTCCTAGTGCTGCCAAACATACGACTGCCAAAACCATCAGCCTGTTATCTTCAACTGTTGGCCAAGAACTCATTAGTGAAATAGACCAGGTAAAACATGAGCAATTGCTTAAATACTGGGTTCCTCAGAAAAAAAATTATTGTGGTATATGCTCGGCAGTCATCAGCATAAACACCAGCCGAAATAATAATCACTTGACACAAAAGAATATATTCACTCAGGATACTAAAGAAATTATTCTTCCTGAAACGGTTTCTAAAATGGGATTAACTTTACGTGAACTCAACGAAATATTGCTCAGCAGTGCAAAAGACTTAACAACAAAAAAATTTCCGGCACATGTCTCTGGCCTCGATCTCTTTAGAAAACAATTGAGAGAAAACAATGCCAATAATTCATTTATGATCGTAAACTTCTCCAGGCAATCTCTCGCAGGAACTGGTATGCGCCAGGGGCATTTTTCTATTGTGTCTGGTTATCATCCAGAAAAACGTCAGGTACTTATCCTGGAAGTAAATGGCGACAAAGAAAGCTTTTGGGTAGCAGATAAAGATCTCTTCACAGCAATGATGGCTATCGACCCGGTCAGTCAAATTCCCAGAGGCTGGGCAATCACTGGGAAATAATCTTAATCTATCAAGCAAATATTAACTTAATACAAGCTGCAAAAACTAGGCAATGAACAGCACGTTTAAACTTGTCTTCCGGAATATACTTCACGGCTTTGATTCCAAGTAGACCGCCCAGTAATACGGCCGGAATCAACGCTGCGTTCATCTTGAGTGACTCAGTTGTAATCGATCCAGCCCCAAAGTACATAAGTGGAAGTTTTACGTAGTTTATCAATAAAAAGAACCAGGCTGAAGTCCCTATGAAGGCCTTCTTCGGTAACTTCATAACCAATAAATAAATGTTCATAATGGGCCCTGCTGCATTTGCCAGCATACTGGTAAAACCGGCCGAAAAACCAGTTCCAACGGCAATTAATTTACCATCTGGAACTTCTTTATGTTTTTCACGCCAAATAGATAAGGCTAAAACGGTCAGTACAATGATCCCTATCGTTGGTTTCATGTAGGATTTAATGAAGGTTTCCATAAAGGTTCCTTCCTGCCTTCCTGAAAAATAAAACCATGTTGCAACACCAAGACCGACGGCTACCCATGGAATAAGAGGCAGTATCTTCTTCCAATCAGCATGACGACGATAATAAGAAACAGCAAGAATATCTGCTATGCAAAGCACAGGTAGTAAGATACCTGCCGACTTCTCCGCTGGAAAAATCTCTGCAAAGATAGGCACTGCGAGAATACCAATTCCCGCTACTCCAGTCTTAGCAAAACCAACAATTAAGCCACTCACATACAGAAGTACCCAATGAAACAGAGTCAGGTTATTAAAAAATTCGCTATCCAAGTCTATTACCGATTGTTACAATTTGCAGCCAAAGTATAGTCATGCCGTAAATTAACAACCATTATTATCTAGAAAGGAAAAAATGAGTCAAGAACTTGAAGCCAGAGTCATTGAACTGGAATCGATTGTCAGTTATCAGGACCAAATGCTCGAAGATTTAAACCAAATCGTCATCGAACAGCAACGCTCTGTTGACGATTTACAAAAGAAAATTGAACAGTTAAACAAATCCGTAACGACTGTACAAGACAGTATGAATGATAAGCCGCCACCACATTATTAACGCCATTTCACACAAAGATAAAACTATCACTCAATATTCTTTATAGATTTCATATAATACGGAAACCATTAATTAACAATACTTTAATCAATTGATATTTGGCATAAACCTCTTTATAATTAATATAGGTAATAATATACCTTACCCGAGGAGGACAAATGTCAATAGACGCACTTCAGTCACGTACCCTGGTTCTAAATAAAGGTTGGCAACCTGTAAATACCATTAACGTTAAAGATGCAATCGGCAAGATCTACTGTGGCTCCGCCAGAGCTCTCGGTTCAGATTTCGTCACCTATGGCTTTGAAGAATGGGTCAATACATGGTCAGACTTATCAATTATAGCAAAAGTAGACCAGCACAAAATCATCAGCTGTAAAAAGTTCGAATTCCTCGCCCCTGAGGTTATCATTCTTGCGGAATACAGTGGACAGACTTCACGCGATGCCAAATTCTCTCGAAGAAACATCTTTATAAGAGATAACTATACATGCCAGTATTGTTACAAGCGGTTCCCAGTAAAACAGCTTAACATAGATCACATAATTCCTCGCTCACGCGGAGGAAATACATCCTGGGAAAATGTCGCGTTATCATGCTTACCTTGTAACACAAAAAAAGCTGCAAGAACTCCAGAAGAAGCAAACATGAAGCTATTAAAGAAACCGATAAAACCTAAATGGTCTGCACTTCAGTGCCAGCTCGGTCAAAAGCTTCCGAACTCATGGAAAACTTTTATCGATTCCTTCTACTGGAATGTTTCATTAATTGACGAAGAGTAATTACTGCAAAAGCAGTTTTTTCAATACTTTGGCTATTTTCTTTTTGCGTCTTTTAGTCAATGTTTTTATAAACTGTCTGACCTCTGTATCGACCCTTGATTTACCGAGATACTTTAAAAGGAAAAATAACCGTTGGGTGCGGCTCCAAAAATTTGATCGGCGATTTAAAGTGGCTAAATCACGCGCACGCCGGTCAAGAATTAAAGCTTTCTTAGCTCCTTCTAAATCTATGAAGCGACTTCCCGGTTTATCTTTAGGAAGTCTTCCCTGAAAGTACTCATTTGCAATGAATATATGTTTTGGATAGAGGTTATTATGAAGGATATTCTGCACGTGTGCTTTGTGAATCAAATTGGCAACATCTTCGATAAAAGATCTTTTGATCTGGAAGGGTAAATCATTTGTCTTTAGAAACACCATCATTTCATAAAGACTCTTATATTCTTCAAGGCCTTCTGTTAAAATGATCGCCTGCAGTTCATTCTTAACTTTCCGGCAACCAGAGCCCACAACTTTGAGACTTGGAATTCCATTTTCATTAAACATCTGAATATTCTCAAACTCACGCCGAGCCAAAGTCGTTCCCAAAGGATACTTTGGAGAAAATGTTATATAGTTGCTCTGTTTCTTCAGATAAAGGACACGCCTATCAATTTCAATTCGTGCCACACCACTCCAACCGTTCTTGAAGCTGCGATGATTCGGTTCCTCAAACCATTCATCCTCTCTCGACCAAATCGACTCAAAATCCAATAAGTCATTTTGCTCAAGAAAAGTTTGCCACTTTGAATCACTATAGTGCAGGGCTGTCATATATTTACCAAAGATCTCACAACTGATAACTTTAGACAAAAACTAACAACTACTCCACTCAAAAACAAGATATAGTGGATTGAATATTAAAAATTAGTTAAATTTTTTAATTTCTTCTTCAAGTGCTGGAATAATTTCATCATAAGTATAGCTGCCTATACTCTCTTCTCCACGCTTAAAGTTAACAGTCTTCGGCCCACACCAGAGTCCAAGATCAGCATCATCTGTTTCACCTGGTCCATTTACCCGGCAACCCATAACAGCAATGGTCATTTTCTTCTCACCAAGCTTTTCAGTTAACTCTTTGACCTTTTCTGCCAAAACAATGAACTTTTCATTCTCAACACGAGAACAGCTTGGACACGAAATTATATTGTATCCATCAGTTTGGAACTTCTCATTCCAGAATTTACCTGCCTGAATATCACTGACAATTTGATCACCAACGCGAATTTCTTCCGCTTTATTATCAAACGGCAAAGTTAAGCTTACACGGACAGTAGAGCCAATGCCATCTGGTATAAGATTTTCAAAAGCCTGTCTGGTTTTAATAACACCTGCAGGAGGCATACCAGCTTCAGTCACTCCTAGATGCAGTGGGATATCCGATCTAAGCTGAAAAAATCTCTTATTTAGTTTTATGACTTCTTCAGGATCTGAATCTTTAATCGAAACACAAAAGTTTTCGAAGCCAAACTTATCCATAAGTTCGACATGGTAAACCGCACTCTGAATGATTGCCTCATCCTTATCGCCGTACTTTTCTAGAAAAGCCGGGGCAACACTGCCGCAGTTCACTCCTATGCGAATCGCACAATCATGTTCCTTAGCGATATTTACCAACCACTCTACTTTTTCTTCAATGGTCTTTTTCTTTTGTAAATGATGAAGGTGCCCTGGATTATAACGGAACTTTTGAACAAAAGGAGCCACTTTTTCTGCCAGAAGATAATTTTCTTGAAGGTCAACAACAAGGTTAGCCTCCGTCCTTTCACGCAACCATTTTAAAGCTTCTACGTCATCTTTATTATCTATAGCGACACGTACCAAACCAGCTCCGGCTTCCCAGATACTGTTAATCTGCTTTAAGGTTGCTTCACGGTCTTGTGTTCTGGTAGCAGCCATAGATTGAACCATAATCGGGTTATCGCCACCGATTTTCACAGTCCCAATCTTAACTTCTCTTATCTTCATTTGTTTCCGTCTGCCTCATAATTTTGCTCAAATATAAGGTGATCATCTAGATCTGCAACCCAGCGTCAAAAACACCTGTGTCAATTTTTCGCAAGTGAGAATATTTGACATACTTACATCTCTCCAAATGATATCGAAATATCCTTACAAATATTTTTATTTAATTGATAACAAGATAGATACGACTCCTCAAAACTCTATGGAATAAGATTTGCAATATAGGACAGCAACAAATACAAAGAATGATTAAGGAGAAGTATTATGAGCACACTAACACAACTAAGACCTTTCGAAGACATCGTTGATCTTTTCTTCAATGAAAGAAGCTATAAAAGCCCAGCGCCTAAAAGCATCACTCCGGCCATGAACGCTAAAGCCAGTGACAAAGAACTGATTCTGCAGTTTGAACTGCCTGGTTACGATAAAAGTGAAATCAACATAAACCTGGAAGACAGACTCCTGGCAGTTTCTGCAGAAAAGCAACAAAGCAGTGAAGATAAAACAGAAGTAGAAAAATCTGTTTGGGTTAGAAGAGAGATATCTTCTGCTAAGTATGAACGCAAGGTTACACTACCGGAAAATATCGATACTACCGGAATTTCTGCAAGATGCAGTAACGGTATACTAACCCTGACTCTTCCAAAAGTTGCGAAAGAAGACAAAGTTATCAACATCTCTATCAATTAATGCGGTAGGAGGGACAATCCGCAGAGGCAGCCTAAAGATTGGGCTGCCTTTTTTGTTGATCAATTAGTAGAGCTCTCTTGTGGAGTCCTGAAAAAATGGCACTAAGTTAGTGCAAATTTTATGAAGGAATTTAATGAAAATCTGGATTATTGCCGGTGAATCTTCTGGGGATACCTACGGGGCCCGTATAAGCCGCGAACTCAAAAAACTGGTTCCAAATGTCGAAATTAGCGGCATGGGTGGCGAAGAAATGAAGCAGGAAGGCCTTGATCTAATGGTCGATTCCACTGAGCTTGGAGTCATGGGCATAATCGAAGTTGCCAAACTCTACCCAACCTTCAAAAAGATTTTCAATATGTTGGTCGAAGAAGCCGACAAACAAAGGCCTGACGCCGTCGTTCTCATCGACTACCCTGGTTTTAATCTCCGTTATGCCGAAAAGCTTCATGAGCTCAACATCCCTGTTTGCTACTACGTGAGTCCACAAGTCTGGGCCTGGCATAAAAAGCGCATCCCTAAAATAGCGCGTGTCGTTACCAAGATGATGGTTATCTTTCCATTTGAAAAGGATGTTTATAAAGACACCGATCTCGATGTTGAATTCGTCGGACACCCTCTTGCTGAGATCCTCAATGATACGACAACAGCTACAGAGAGAGAGAAAGACACAGTCCTTCTTTTACCAGGCAGTCGCTTTAGCGAAATCAAAAGACTGTTGAAACCATTTGTTGAAACTGCAGATAAAATCAGATTAACCAAACCAAATTTAAAATTTGTCATTCCTGCGCCTCGAGAAAAAATCCGCGATCACATTAAAGAGCTTTTACCAAAGTTGACCGATTGCCCAGGGAACTTTACCGTGGAATGCGGCAACACAACGCAATGGATGCGAAGAGCTGCTGCCGGTATCGCTGCATCTGGTACTGTTACTGTACAGGCAGCTATCCTCGGCTTACCATTAATTTCTTGCTACCGTTTAAACCCACTGACATACCTCATGGCTATGACTTTGGTCAAGATTCCATTTTTCACTATGCCAAATGTCATAGAAGGAGACGTCGTCTACGAAGAATTCTTGCAAGGCGAAGTTCGACCCGAAGTCTTATCTCCGGCACTTGAAAAGATACTACCCGATGGCAGACGCTACCAGGCTGTTCAAAAAGGCATGGCCTCTGTAGTTGAAAAACTTGGAGGTAAAAAAGGAACCTTGAAAAGAGCTGCCGAGTGTATTATCGAGACTGTCAATAATACAAAAAAATAGGCCCCGCTTATAAAAACAGGGCCTAAATCTAAATTCTAAAAAGCTTCTTAATCAGATGATGCAAGTGAGATAACAATTCTCAAGACGTACCACAACATTAAGGCGAAAGAAGCAAATAATTGTAGCGATGCACCAACATACTGATCTTCGCCGTACTCGTGTATTACATTTGATGTATCATATAGAATCGCTGCTCCAGCAAAGCCAACCATGGCGACTGAGAACCAGATCCCAAGGTTTAAGCCAAACAAAAAGCTACAACCAATAAGGATAAGTGCCAGAACACCACCCCACATTAAGAAACCTCTCAAGAAAGAAAAGTTCTTACGAGTAACGAAAGCAATTGCTGTTAGTGCAAGGAATCCACTAAGCGTGATCATTGCTGCTCTAAAAATTAAGCTATTAGCAGCCAGACCCGATTCCGCGGCGACTGACTGGGCAATCATCAATAATGGCAGAAAAATAACTGTTTCAGCCGCTATGTATATTCCCAAACATACGTACTGCCCAAACTTGCTTTGAACGCCGTGAACAAAAGATGAACATAACCATGACACAACCACGTAAGCACCAAGTACCCACATCCAGTGGCCCATCAAAGCCTGCCCAAGCTTCTTACCTTCTGCACTATTTAAAAGAAGAGCTTCAAGTCCCATAAAAACGAGAATTGCACCTGCTAAGTGCATATAAGTTTTTGTAATGAAACCTGCTCTATCGTCAGGTTTACTTTGTGCCGGATTAGCAAACACAGGATGTGCCATTTAATCTTCTCCCTTATTTCTATAAATTTAAATTGAAGAGCTATAAGATAGGCCAGTCAGTGCTTTTTTAAAGTAGACTCATCATAAAGAACTTAAATCGTTTATATACCTCATTTGACAAAGCTTTAACTACAAAAAGGTATAGTAAAATTAATATAAAAAAAATAATTGGTAATTAGTTTGAGCAATGCTATTCTAGGAAAATAAGAGCAGCATCGTCAACAACAGGGTATGTACTTTATTCTCAACTAACTCTTTATAGAAATTTTATACAATTCAGGGCCGCAGTTCTTCCCCTCCCCTCCCTCTCCCCCTTGAAACCTGCGGCCCTGTCATTTTCCAAGAGAAATTGTCTAAAGTAGTAAGAGAAGTTTTAGAGCGCTAATTACATTTTTTCACACACCAAATATAAATACACAAAAGCCGACAGTTTTGCATGATAGTCATTACAACCATCTATAGACTAAAATGTCGGCTTTGAATTCTTTAAGCTTTTTCTGGAGAAGCGTCTACAATCTCTTCCTTCAAAACGTCCCAGCACTTAAGTGGCAGTGAACAAAGGATTATAAGTAAGAGGTGAATCAGCGCGAACAATCCAAGCCAGAAAGCTCCTGAACTTGTGAAGCCATAACTGTGAAGTCCGACACTCAGTAAGTTCACTCCGAACCAACTCCAGGCTGTAACAACATTACCAAATAGACAGAGAGCTGCCATACCTTTAGTTTTTATAATATGAGCCCACTTGGCATGAAGAATTACTGCATTCCACAGAACAATCATAAGAGCGCCATTTTCTTTAGGGTCCCAGCCCCAAAAACGGCCCCATGAATCATCGGCCCAAAGACCACCAAGAACAGTACCGACAAAACTAAGGAACATTCCATAACAGATAACCCCGTACATGGCGCGGTGAAGCTCTTTATCGAATTGTTTTGTCACTCCACCAAATAGCTTGGCAACAATCCATATAAGTCCAATACCGCCAGCAAGGAAAGTGGCTGTGTAACCAAGAGTAATGGTGATTACATGCGTGGCCAACCAGAACTTGGTATCCAAAACAGCAACCATAGTTCCCATGGTATCACCATCACCAGATAAATTAACTGATATAAACAGGCAGATATAACCGGCAATGGCACTCACTAAAACACCGAAGAAGCGCTTATACATGAGTTCTAAGACTATACCGACTAAGCCAACACCCCAGCCAATGAAAATTGCCGAAGAATAAAGATTCGTTACTGGAGGATAACCGGAAATATACCATCTACACCAAACCGCAAAAGTGTGAACAATGAAAGTGACTGCAAAACCTACAAAGGCAGCTTTCCAGAAATGTTCACGCCAAAAAAGCAATCCAAAACAACTGATGATAAAAAGCATCACGTAAAAAGCCATACTTACATAAAATGGACTCATGTGATTAAAGAATCTTTCAAAGCTCATTTTACTCAGAGCAACACCCCAAAGGTCTCTCTGTGAATCCAGATAACTGCGGCTGTTAAATGCCCAGGTCAAAATCGATTCACGCTTTTCAAAAAGCTCTTTACCGGTAAGCCCGGCAAGTTCCTTCTCAATATTTGCTTCGCGCTCTTCAATCGTCTTTTCCTTTTCATCAAGGAAAGACTGAGTTTTAGCAATATTCTCTTGTGAAACTTTCTTAAAGGTAGCAAGTGCCTCATTAAAAGCACCATAATCATCCTTCTTCCAGGAAGCCAGCATATCGCGCATAGCACTCCAACTGGCCGTAGCCTCTTCTCCGCCAAATTTGCGAACATTCATGAAAATCACACTTTCCCACTCACCCTTTTCAGTCGGAATAGGCCTTGGCGAGTTACTGCCAATGAACTGTGAAAGCTGATTATAACTCAGAACGACCATATCATCTGGAACTTCTTGAGTGATGTGTGAGATCGTCAAATGGTCATAAAGATTGATTTTCTTCGCAAGACTTAGAACTGAAGTCTGGTATACATTTCTCTTTTTGACATCTACTTCACTGGCACTCCTCGCTTCTTCAAGGATAAACTGACGGCGTGTTACTTTATGAGAATGCCCGTCTCCATGATTATGGTCGATTTCATGATCTCCATAGATCTCTGCAGGCTCATACTTATAACGCTCTTTACTGCGATCCGGTAATCCCAGTTTATCAATCAACTCTAAGTTATAAATTCTAAAACAGCGATAATCGTTTCTTCTTTCATTTCCAGAGATCGTATCCAGAAGCCAGACTGCTGGTGGAATCTTAACTGATTTACCATCTATTTTATGATAAATATTTTCAGAATCAGAGATTACTCTTAAAGCATTTCTCGCAAGCGTATCGTAAGGCTTTAAACGACCGCCATAGACCAATGGTAATTCAGCGAATTGATAAGCATTTGGCACAGTTGCCGGAGCAGAACCCGAGTGCGCTGTAAGAAATTTATAAACCTTACCGTTTTCATTATCATTTGGTGTTCTGGCTTTGCTCATGGCATAACCAATAAAGATAATCAGTGAAATTATGACAGCGATGTACTTTTTCATGCTTGTCTCCTAGAAAATTTTACCAGTGTCAACAGGAATTGGAAAAGCATTCCCACTCCGACAATCACACAACAAAGGTAAGGAATCATCCAACCCGGATTATGTACTACTTGCAATACCGTACCGGACTCGTCCGGTGCAAAACTCTGCTGATAAAAGGTTCTGCCTGTATAACGCAATGGGTTATTCATTGAGATCAATACCTTACGATCTATTTCCTTTTCTTTATCTGAAAGATTAATCAGACTTGAGAAGTTTTTCGCCACAGACGTCCCCAGGTAAGTATCGTGACGGAAGTCAATCAGTTTAATTTCAACAGGAGTATTTGTTCCTCTGGAGTAAAGATAGTCTCTTCTGTTTCTAAACATGAGCTTTTTCGTTTTGCCATCGACCTCGATATCCTGTGCAAATGCCGGATTTCTCTCGATATACATACGGTGACTCAAAACGTACTTACCAAGAGGTTTGCCATCCAGCGACTTAAACTCGGCGATCATACCAGGTAGGCTGACACGAGCTTCCTCAACTCCAGTCGATTCTTTAACTGGCACTAACTTGTACTCTTTGCCTAAACCCGCGAAAGATTCATCATTGACTTCATGACCTTTGATGTCGGCATTTTTAAACCACTGTAAAACTTTGAATTCAAAAGGAACACCTTCAACTCTTTGCCATTCGCCAATGTTTTCTTTGAGAAGGGATTGATGAACTGTAATACTCTGCTCTGACTTCCCCTTTTGCTGTGGCTCACTTATAGCCAATTCAAAATCACGGGATATATCGACATAAGAAACTGAGTCGCCTTCAGCAATAGTCATCGTTCCTTCTGTCGCATAAAAGGCCGTTACGAGTTCTGCAAGTAGAAGAAGGATTATCCCAAAATGGAGAATCACAATACCGGCACGCTTCTTAAAAAGTAACCAACAGCCTATAAGTAAGACTGTAGTTGAGCTCAAACCGCTCATAAGACGGTAAAGTACCCGCTTATAAGAGTCGACATATGCAGATGGAATATCTTCAGTTTTAATACCTTGCTCAACAAGGTAGTAAATAAGATAAAGGCCAATTGCTGTAACAATGAAACCCGCGATACGGCGATTGCCAGTAGCATTTATTTTAAACTTTAAGCTGTGAGCTGAAAGCAGGTTTACAAGTAAGCAGCCACCGATGATAAATCCACCAGGAAAGAAAAAATGTAAACGAGCTAAATTCTCACTTGGCTCACCAGGGACAAAAATTGATAGGTCGACCCTGGAGAATGCACATCTAAAGTAGGTATCAACGACTTCCCAAATTCCTGCACCTGTTTGCGCTAAAGTACCGACAAAAACAAGTATTGAAGACACAGACAGCAAAAAGACCGTCAATTTTAGAGAAGCCAAAGACTTTAAAGTTCTCTTAACAAGTTTATCCTTCTTGAAGAAAGCGCTTAGCTGCTTACTGAATACAAAAGCCATAGACACCCACCACAGGTTAAACCAGATGAAAAAGGTGGTGTAGTCGTTGTTCTTCTGAAAATTTTCCAACTTTAAAGATACTGCTTCGAGAAACCCTGGAACTATGAGAAAGAATGAAATAATTACACAGCTGATGCCAAATGCGTGCTTATCGATAAATGTTTTATTTTCGTCTGTCATTATTGACCTCCTCCCGGCAGTTTAACTGACTTCACAAAAGCCGAGAAGTTGTCCTTTTGTTTGAGTATTTTTACTGTTTCGCCCATAGCTTTAAAGAACCAGACAGAGTCCTTTTCATCGAAAACCAAAGCAAGAATTGACTTCTCTTTACCTTTCAGCACAACCAGGTCAGCTTTCCCCCCTGAGAAATCAATCTTCTCAGTCATCGCTGCAAGCTCGTCTTCTGATGGAATTTTCATGTCGATCTGTCCACACCAGCGATCGACATTCTTTTTTAGGCCTTTAGCTGCTGCACCCAGTGAAATACCAGTTACCGGAATACCATCAACCAAAAGGTTTACTTTGCGCATGCCAGAAGCCGCAACAGTGGTCCAACCTTCTGGTAAGGTGAAACTTATACCGCTTTGACTTGTTGACCCTCCCGGCGAACTAGCAGCTTGTGGAGCTTCAGCTTTCGGCTTTGCTGCTTGAGAACCACCTGAGATAAACAAATATTTATACTTCACACCGGAGAATTCTAACTGTTGCATTTGTTTATTTATCTGTTCAAGGCTTGTTGGGCTTAAACCAATCTGACCACGCCAGCGATTGACATTACTTTCAAGAGTTCCGCCGCCTACCGGTAGAGTGACGATGGTCGCTTTAGCACCACCTGCATCGAAAGATTCTTTAATCATCCCTCCTGCACCAAGGGATTTCCATGAAGCCGGCGCTTTCCAACTTGCGGATCTGCCTTCAAACTTAAAGCTATTTACAAAAGCTTCGAAATTTGCTTTCTCAGTGATTAATGTATTAGCGCTACCTGTTAGTTTGATGTACCAGGTCTGACCGTTTACATCTGCAAAGGCAATGCGAATACCCTTGGCATCATTCAAGGCCGCAGTATCGCCATGAGGGTTTTTAAAGTGGTCGTGTCCATGATGAGGATCCTGGCTCTGCTGCAATTCACGACCTGTACTACCATCATGCTTAGCTAGAACGACTAATATCCCAAAACGGCCATTTATTACCTGCTTTTGCGAAACCTGCATCAGTTGACGTTCATCCATCATGCCATTGCCAAGTTGTCGATTCCAGCGATTGACGTTATCCAACACCGTTCCAGATGCTTTAGAAATAGTCACTCGACTCTTCAAACCTTCTTTCGTAATCGAAGAGTGAAGAAAGCCTTTTTCGCGTTTTTGGACCCAGCCTTCAGGAACGTCCAGCTTGACGACCTCAACCGAGTAATCATCGAAATCAATCGTATCAATTATTCGATCAAGTAGGTCCTTCACTTCATTAAACTCAGAAGAAGGTCCGGCTAATTTTACAAACCACTGAGAAGAGGACGTTGGTATAATCACTCCAAGAATTAGGTTTGAACCTTCCGGCAAACCTTTCATTTTCTCTTCCTTAACAGGCTCAGAGGTATTATTCTCTAACTTGACATCTATGGTCCTGACTGCCTGAGCATCATTACATGAAGGCAAAGATGCAATGAGCAAGGCTATGGCAGAAAACCTTAAAATTTTATTGTGCATGTGTATCGTTAAATTCCGTTTAGTGCCTCTCCTGTAGAGACAGTTTCTTTAGGTACTGAGTAGAATAGTTCATTTCTGAATCTATGTAAGATGTTACTTGAAAATTCGATGCTAAAATCTCATTTAGATTTTTATCGAACTTTGGTGCTTTCCGGGGAGAAATCCCAGAAGTACAACAAACTTTTTGAATCACCTCAATCTTATGGTGACTTTCTACGGAGACTGTACGCTCTTCTGCATGCGCCTGATTTGGTAAAAACCAAAGGCTAAAAATCAGTGCTAAGACTGCTACTATGGCAGAATGCTTTGCTAAAACCTGTGACAAAGCCACTAATGGATTCGGATAATCTGCTTCGAGAAGTTTCAGTCGGTCAAATTTATTTCTAAGTCGATTATACTCTTTAACTACTTCTGGATCATTCTCAATAGCATCTTTAACAGATGCTCTCATGTCTGGACTCAAGAGATTGAAAAGGTACTCACATATTTCCTGCTCTGTTACTTTCATGAAAGCTCTCCCTGTTCAACATCTGGCAAAGTCCGGGCCAAATTCATGATCGCTCTGGACATGTGAGTCTTAACTGAACTTACAGAACAACATAAAACTCCGGCAATTTCAGGATAGCTCAAGCCGTGGAAGTAATTCATTATAAGAACCTCACGCTGCATTTCAGAAAGAGAGTTAATTGCTTGCCTGACAAAAAGACGAATTTCACCGGCGACAATTTTCTCACTTGGTGCAGTATCGGCTTTTTCTTGAAAGGTAGAAATATAATCATTGAGCTTATCCAGACGGCGACGCTCTTTTCTAGAAGCATCGATCTGACAATTGCGAGCGATGCGGTAAATCCAGGCTTTGAAAGGTGAAGTGTCATTAAATTGACCTATCTTTTCATGAACTTTTTGAAAAGTTTCCTGGATGATATCCTGAGTCTGAGAGTCGGCGCCAAGATAACTGAACAGAGGCTGGCGATAACGGTCTACAAGATCATCAAAAGCAACAGCATTGCCATTTTTGAAATCGAGTACCAGCTCTTTATCTGTTTTCATTTAAAATTAAATTCCTGCTTTTTAGTAAGATATACGCTTAAAGTCCGCTTTAAGACGACATGAATCAAAGAAAGTTATGATTTTTTAGTGATTTAGCAAAAATATAACTCAAATCAATCATTCATCTTCTCAAAAATTTTATAGTGTTCACCATTCATGCCCAATTTGCTGTAAACATCCTGAGCTTTAGTATTTGTACTGTCTACGTACAACCTAACTCCAGCAAACTCGCCGGACTCTACCCGCTCCTCAACTTTCTTAAACATGGCCTTAAAAGCTCCAAGTCCACGAAACTGTGGTAAAACATACAAACTTTGAATCCAGGCCGTTTGTTTATTGCGCCAATCAGACCATTCATAAGTTAAAAGTAAGCAACCAACCACCTGACCATTCACTTCTGTAACCATATAGCTTCCACGAGCATCATTTAAAAAAACAGCCTTCACACCAGCAAGCACTGTCGGTTTATCCAATTCGAAGTTTTCTGTCTCCAAAGCCATCGCGTAGTTCGCATCGGCAATAAACTGAGCATCTGCTAACTGAGCTTTTCTTACCTGTATATCTTTTGACACTTGATTTAACTTCTCTTAAACTTAGGTTTCTTAAATACAATTATTGCGGTTCACTATAGATGAGAAGAAAAAAAAGAAAATCGAATAAAGATGATAAGGAAAATATCGGTCTACACACCGCTATTACTTCTCAGAAGTACAATCTGCATGAGAAAAAAGATAACAGCATCTGGTGGTCAATAGGCCTGCTCATTTTTATGTGCGTCGTATTTAGCGTTTGGTTTTTCACCACATTTTAGCAAAAAACTCTCCTATTGCATTTAAAAAATTATAAGATAGTTCTAACAAAAGCTATTTAACTCTGTCTATTAACATGAAATCAGGATAGAACAAAATGATTGACCGTCGTCAAATGCTCAAAGGCTTATTTACTGCCACAGCCTTTCCCTTCTCCTACTCTTGTACTGCTAAACCCGGGGCACCAGAAGATTTATTCAAAATCTCTTTAGCTGAATGGTCTTTACATAGAATGCTTAGGTCCGGTAAGCTCAATAATATGCAATTCCCGGAATTCACCAAAAAAACTTTTGGAATCGAAGCTGTTGAGTACGTCAACACTTTCTTCTTTGATAAAGCCAAAGATAAAAAATACCTCGCAGAACTTAAAAAGAGAAGCGCTGACAACGATATCACCAATGTCCTTATTATGTGTGACCGTGAAGGCAGACTTGGGGATCCAGATGCAAAGAAAAGAACAACTGCCATAGAAAACCACTATAAGTGGATTGAAGCGGCAAAGTTCCTTGGCTGCCATTCTATCCGTGTAAATGCTGCATCAAAAGGAGAATGGGCTGAACAGAAAAAGTTGGCATCTGATGGACTTTCAAGACTCGCCGAATTTGGAAAGCAACAAGGTATAAATGTCATCGTCGAAAACCACGGAGGCCTTTCTTCAAATGGTAAATGGCTTAAGGAAGTTATGGAAACCGTCAATATGCCAAATTGCGGAACATTACCTGACTTTGGTAACTTCAAAGATTATGACCGCTACCTCGGTGTTACTGAAACTATAAAATATGCCAAAGGAGTCAGTGCAAAAGCTCATGACTTCAATGCCAAAGGCGAAGAAATTCATACTGACTTTGAGAAAATGTTAAAAATCGTTTTCAATTCCGGCTATAAAGGCGGCTACATAGGAGTTGAGTACGAAGGTAGAAAAACGGGTGAAGTGGAAGGTATAAAACTCACCAGAGACCTACTGATCAAAAAAAGAGCCAAACTGGCAAGCCTTTACTAGAATTCAAACGGCCTGTGAAAGCAGGCCTTTTTATGCTGTCAGCTTTTTGACAATGGCGTCATAATCATTGATAGCATTTTCCACTTCTCGCATATCAAAAATTTCATACGACGCAGAAATCCGTTTCAAATATTCAGTAATGTACTGGTTTTCATAGACCTCATTTATACTGGAAAGAGCTTCAATAAAATCCTGAATATGACTTAACTGCATAGTTTGTGAAGCCTGCTTACCAAGACTTGCCGTTTCATTGGTAATCAATTCTATAAAGTCATCATCTTCTACGGCATTAACAGACTGCTTATCATCTTGCTCGTCATTTGACGCCTCAGAAACAGATTCAACATCAACATCAGCAACTGACACTTCTACTGCTACCAATTTAGCAATTTCTGATAGGAGAACATCTCTCCTCACAGGTTTTGTGACCAGCGATTCACAAACACTTAAAATATCTCCAACCTGGTCCTTCATGGCAGATGCCGTAACGACAATTATAGGAATGATCTTTAACCTTGAATCATTTTTCAAAATGGAAGAGGCCTGTATCCCATCCATTTCAGGCATTTTTATATCCATTAAAATAACAGATGGCTCAAAAGTTCTGGTCTTCTCTATAGCGTCCACACCATTATCAGCAAAGATCAGTTCAGCACCAGTACCAATCAGATAGCCTTTGATCAACTCTCGATTTAGACTGACATCCTCTGCGATCAAAATCTTTTTTCCTTTGAAACACTTGTCGTTAAACGAGCCCACAGCACTATTATCGATTACATTTTCAAAAGTCAGGCTCTGAACTCCTGTAAGAGTTACCCTGAATTTACTTCCTTGGCCCTCATCAGACTCTAAAGAAATACGGCCATCCATAAGAGTCACTAGTTTACGACAGATCGACAGTCCTAATCCTGCACCACCAAAAACCTTTTGCTCCTGTCCAGGTTTTTGTTCAAAAGCAGAGAACACCGATTCTTGAGCATCTCCTGGAATTCCGCAGCCTGAGTCTTCAACAGAAATCATCACATCTTGACTGCTTCCTGATTGGTTATCGACATCTACCTTAAGCTTGATGAAACCGGTCTCTGTAAATTTAACCGCGTTGCTCAATAAATTTGTTATCACCTGACGAATACGCAATTCATCCATTTTCAGCTGACTCGGTAAAGCCTCATGAATTTCAACATAAAATTCCAGACCTTTGTCACGCGCCAAAGCCCCATACATAATTTCAAGGCTGTGACACAGTCCTCCAAGATCTAAGTCAGAAAACTGCAATTCCATTTTTCCTGCTTCCACCTTGCTGATATCCAAAATATCGTCAATTAACCTCAGCAAGGTATTTCCACTGGAAGAGATCGACTCAAGATAGGCTAAAACATCATCATCCTTCAAACGGCGGGACAGTAAATCCGTAAAACCCAAAATAGCATTCATCGGTGTACGAATTTCATGACTCATATTTGCCAGGAACTGACTTTTAGAGAGATTAGCGGCATCTGCTTCCTCCTTAGCCTTTTGAAGGTTTTCAGTCCTTTCTTCAAGCAGTAATCTTTCTTTGTGAATCTTCACGCTGTTTTCTTTGAGCTTTGAGGTCATTTTATTAAAGGAATCTGCAATTAAAGCTAATTCATCATTACCATCTACATCCAGATTTACCTCAAGATCACCATCCGAAACTTTTTTGATCGTAGAGTTCAAGTTCGACAAACGCGAAGAAATATAAGAATTCAAAAAGAAAAAACTAATCAAAACTACAGATATAACGATTGCCAGAGTAAAGAATGCTACGCTTACTTTTAACTCTTGTAGGGATTCATTGACCTGTCGCTGATTTTCATCGAAGCTTCCTGTAAAGTAACTTTGTGGCAAAAACTTCACATAGAACCAGGAGCTATTTTTTAAAGGAACTGATATCAGATAATAACTTGTCTCGTTAACAGTAAAGGAAAGCCACTTTTCCGGCTGTTCCAACTGCTCTTTCACCTTTTCGGCTAACACAGATGCCTGAAATTCACGATCCGCAGAATTATTGGCAAAGATTAAATCGGCAGCTCCACGGTAAATAAAGTTCGCGCCATCACCGCTATCATCTATTTCACGTAAAGCCTGCCTTAACTGCTCTTCGCTGTATAAATCTCTTTGAATTCCCGACTCTAAAGAGGCTGCTTCATGGAGAGTATTTTGCTTAAAATGATGTTCACTTTTTTGCAGAAGGTCTTTGTAATAGGTATGCATAACAGAAGAAGTCTGATTCTCAATACCTGACATAGCCATAAAAGCTGCCAGAGCCAAAGCTATAACCAATACTACCATTTGCAACAAGGTGATTTTGAAGCGAATACTTGAATCTAAAATCATTAACCCGGATTATTTACTATAAATTTTCTTCTGTTGTATACTACAGTATACCGTCGACGAGATAATCGCAATTTTATCAGCCATGAAACTTTTATCAGTTTAATGACACATATTTTCCATAAAAATACAATATTAGTAGAAAGTGAGCGTTCTATAACGTAACTATCTTATAATTGGAGACAATGATGACAAAGATCTTAAATATAGTTTTAGCCATTGGCACTCTCAGTTTTGCAGCTCTCTACTTCAGTAGTAATGAGCAAACTGATATTCCTACAGTAGAACTCAACTCCCTCTCAGATTCCTCCGACTTAAAAAAGGAAAATCTTCTTTTAAAACAACAGGTCAAGAAACTCACACAAGAGTTAGAGCTTCTCAAAAACATGCCTGGACGTGTTGTTAAGGTATCTGCAAAGACCCAACCTATAAACTCACAGCCAAAGGTCGAGGTAAGTGAAGGTGTCGCTGCATTCAAAGAAACTATGCAAGATCCAGCAGTGCAGGCAATGATGAAAAAACGACGCGACGACATAGTAAATGACCGCTATGGCAAACTCCTTGATCGACTCGACTTATCTGTAGAAGACAAAGAAAAATTAGTCACTCTACTTGGAGATAAATTTCTCTACCGTATGCAGGGATACATGAAACTTCGGGCTGCTGAAACTGACGAAGATAAAGAAAACATCAAGGCTCTTCAAGAAGAACAAAATATAAATAACGAAAATCAAATCGCCGACCTTCTCGGAGCCAAATACGACACCTTCAATGACTACCAGCAAAAGCGCGATGAGTATAGAATGCTTGAAAATCTCAATAAATCAGAAGGCAGCAGCTCCCTCAGCCAGGCACAAACAGATCATCTGGCGGCTGTTATGAAAGACACCTCAGATGCCTTTGAATTCTCAAATTCCGAAATTCAGGACAACCCACGTGCTTACAGAGAATTATCTGACGAAGACAAAAAACAGTATAAACTTGAGCTGCAGGAAAGAGATGCGCAAATCCTTGAACAAGTGGCTGACACTCTTTCGGAAGCTCAACTGCAACAGTTTAAAAAAGAACAAAAACGCAATCGCGACAGACTTACTTCCTCCAGAGGAGGTTCGCCTTTTGCCCGTCGTGATGGAAGACGCTAATTTCAGCAACTTGACCGCCAAGCCTGACGGAATTCCCAAGTAATATTTCGTCAGCGCCTTTCAAGTCATCCATGCTTAAAACCTTCTCTTCAGTAGCGAGTTCCTGAATCTTGTTTTTTCTCCAGGTACCTGGTAACAATCCACTACTCAAAATGGGCGTTGACCACTGACCATCTTTCTTCAAAAAGATATTTGAGATCGCCCCTTCACACAGTTCCTGGCGCTCATTAAAGAACAACACTTCATCGAAGCCTGCCTCAAGACATCTTTTAAACTCTTCATTATAGAGACTGCGACTATCTGTTTTGTGATATAAGTAAGGATTCTTTGAGTTTAACTCAAACTCTGAAACAACGACTTTCAGATATTCTTTTTGCCAACCTTTTTCAATAGGTAAAACTGCTAAATCCAATTTCCCCCGGGCACCCACACTCAACCGCAAACGGTAATTCTTGTCATCCGTAAACTCTTGCTCATTTAGCAAGGCCACAATCTGCTTTTCAGGGAAAACCTCAGAAAAGTACAAGCATGATCTCTTTAACCTTTGCAAATGATCTTCAAGATACAGTATTTCTCCTTCACTCCACAGCATAGTTTCAAAAATCTCACTATGCTTTTTTCTAAAATTCAAAAAGCTGCTTTTGAGTAAACACTCTTCCCACTCAAGTGTCTTCGCTGAATCTGCCACAACTCCGCTGCCAATTCCCATAATAGCTTTTTGAGACTGAGCAACAATTGTCCGAATGCAGACATTTAAACTAAAATCGCCACCTGGCTTAAAAATTCCCGCACTACCGGTGTACAAACCACGACCACCTTTTTCCAGTTCAGAAATAATTTCCATGGAGCGAATTTTAGGCGCACCCGTTATAGAACCTGCAGGAAAGGTTGCATTCAGTATATCAACCAAACCTGTTCCCTCTTCTGCTTCACCTTTAACGATGCTCGTCAATTGGTGTAAAGAAGCATAACGAGTTGCCTCAAACAAAGTCGGGACCTTCACCGTATTTAATTTACAGATACGGCTCATATCATTGCGCATAAGATCTACAATCATGACATTTTCAGCACGACTCTTGGCATCTTGCGTCAATTCATACCTAAGCCACTCATCATTGTCAAAATCAGCAGCTCTTTTAACCGTTCCTTTCATCGGATGACTTTCAAGTACATCCCCATTGCGACTCAAAAAGAGCTCTGGAGAATGTGACAAAACCTGCCATTCTCCAGTATCCATGTAAAAAGAATGAGGCACAGGGTGCTGCTGCTCGACAGTGACAAATAATTCTAAAGGATCAACAGTAAGAGGAAATTCACATCTAAAGCTAAAGTTTGCCTGGTAGATGTCGCCTTCTTTAATGTAATTTAAAACCCGGCTACAAGCTTCTTCATACTCTTCTTGATTGATGTGGTGTGAAATATTTTCAACAGTGAAGTTTTTTTGAAATTCCTTTAAATCATCGAGCCCAATCTTCTCGACTGACTTTGCTGCCATAAAATAAACTAAGGGAAAGTCATTTTGACTGGCTAAAACTTTATGTCTTGAATCAAATGCAGGTGAAGCTTCATAAGAGATCCAACCGGCCAGGTAAAAACCTTCATTCTGTAGAGACTCTACTTTTTGCAGCGCTGAAATCACTTCATCAACACTGTAAGCAGAAATAACCCGTTGACAATCTTGAGCGAATAAATACTGATTCTCAGCATTATCCTTAACCAGAAACTTCATTTCAAACTATTACCTGTTGCATCAAAAAAGTGCAGCTTAGTTGCATCGGCATAAAAGTCCAAAGTTTCTCCAGAAGAAAATCCTTTTTTACTGCGACACACAAACTTATCTTCTCCGGCTCTGGCATACAAAAACCACTCGGCGCCATTCAGTTCAGACTGCTGGACTTCGGCATTAATGTGTAAATCCCCCTCAATGGTAGAGATAGCTTCTGGACGAATTCCAAGAGTTACAGTTCCCGCAGGAGCTTGAGTTGTGAAGCTTTTTGATTTGAAAATACCCTCTTCCGTTTTTCCTGAAAAGAAATTCATCGCTGGCGTTCCTATAAAAGATGCCACAAACTTATCTTTAGGGTGCTCATAAACATCGTGAGGTTTTGAGAGTTGATGAATTTCGCCATCTTTCATGACCGCAATCTTTGTCCCCAGAGACATCGCCTCTGTTTGATCGTGAGTTACAAAAACACCGGTAAACTTGCGTTCTCTGTGCAAGGCTGCGATCTCAAGTCTAAGCTGCGTCCTTAAAGCTGCATCCAGGTTAGAAAGTGGCTCATCAAATAACACCAAACCTGTTCCCCGCAATAGAGCTCTGCCAAGGGCAACACGCTGCTTTTGGCCTCCCGACAATTGTGAAGGGTAGCGATCAAGAAGATCGGCTATCTCGAGTCTCGAAGCAACATCGTCAATTAACCGCCTTATCTCAGATCTGTTAACTTTGCGAATCTTGAGACCAAAGGCCAGATTATTAAAAATTGTCTTGTGAGGATAAAGTGCGTAATTTTGAAAAACCATCCCCAACTCTCGTTTATGAGGCGGAGTCTTGGTTACGTCTTTGCCATTGATTAAAATCTGTCCAGAGGTTACTTCCTCTAAACCAGCAAGTAATCTTAGAGTTGTCGATTTCCCACAACCAGAAGGCCCAACAAGGACCATTAATTCCCCCTCTTCTATCGTGAGGTCGAGGCCTTTGACTGCTTCAACCCCTCCAGGGTAGACCTTTCTTAGATCGGAGAAACGAACTTCTGGCATATATCAGGGCTTAGTTATAACCAGGTTATCAAAGAAAATATCGCGACCCGAGTATGGAATCCCCCAAATGGAACACTGTCCTTCATCCAGATCTAATTTCCCTGTATAAGTTAACTGCCAATCTGGTTCTTTCTCACCACGCTTCCAAAGCTTGCCTTTTACACTGACTTCACCATTTCCGGCCTCTTTAACTTGTAGACGAATCGATGACCACATATCCGTTTGCCATCTGCAAGGAGCATTCGCAATCAGCCTTGTTTCATTTGTATACAACTCAAGAAGAGACCCTCTTGGACCTGGTCTGACATTTAAGCGAAAACCACTGAGACCATGACTGCCTATCGAAAAGTTTGGATAAATCTGTCCACGCTTACTGGTGTAAACATCGGCACTGAACTCAAGGCCCTCTTTATACTCAGGGCCAAAAAGCAAGCTGTAAGTTCTTAATGGGAAAGGCCTCAAGTATAAAGCATAAGCGTTTACCAACTTACGGATTTCCCAGCCGCCATCCATCACAAAGAAATCGTCTGGAAGAGCCTTAGTATGCTCATTGAACTTCACCACATAGAGAGGTGTTTTCCCTGAAGTACTGCTGTCATAATTATTTCCTCTATTTGAAGTATCTCCATTCGAAATCACTTCATCATTCGAGTATTGACAAGATGTCAAAAGAGAAATTAGTAAAAGTAAGTAAAAGGAGATCTTCATTTAAGCCTCATTCATTTCTTAAAACGTTTAGAAAGTTTGTTTGCACAGCACTGACAGCACTCACCAGGCACGAAATTGTTCCAGTAATCAAAATAAACGACAATATAGTTAAAATACGGCTTATTGGCAACTCTGCACCCTGCCTAAAAAGCGGAATCCAACTAATTAAAGCACAACCGGCGCCACAGACGATTGCCCACAGTAGTAAAACAATGTGTTCCTTGAGTAACAGCTGCCGAATATCCCGGCGCATAAAACCCAGGGCCTGCATAGTTGCAAGTTCGGGAGATCTGTCTTGTACATTTCGCAAAATTAAAAAGCCAAAACCACAGGCTCCCAGTATCAAACCCAAGCCGCCCAACATTTGAAAAATAACCAAATAAGTCGCTTCTATTTTCAAAAAGTTTCGAAGTCGAGAAGCACTTTCTTCTACATTCAGGCCAAAGTCTGAAAAATTCCCTGTGAAGCTCTCTTCAAGATCAAAACCTTCCGCTGGCGTATCGATAAGAAATACAGAATAGCCCGACTCTGCAGGATACATTCTGTCAAAATGCCCACGACTCACGATCAAAGCACCTTGTAGTATAGAGCTTTTGAGCAAACCCACTATCTTTAAGCGGATCACCCTTCCTTGTTCATCACGAGTTTCAAAAATACTGCCTATTCCAGTATAAAGACCCAAGCCCCAGAGAACAGTATTTTCATCACCTATCGCGGGTATAGTTCCATCATCCTGAGTTTCATCCAACGCATCCCAGCTACCGGACATTTTAAAACGACCTTTCATCTCATGCGAAGAAACGCCATATATCTGTGGATTTTGCGCTCTATTCAAATTTAAACAACTGGCATCATCTCCCCCGTGAAAACGCAAAGAGACCAAATTCATTTGTTCTATTTGTTCTTTTTCCAGAACATATTCATCAATACCTTCATCTGCATCCGGCTTGTACCTTAAAGGCACCGAAGAGGTGGCAAAATACTCAAAGCCGCCAGTCCCTGAAGTTTTCTCTGAACTGTCTAAATTAAAACTTTTTTGCCGGGCTGCGGTATTCAATACCAAGTAGGTTCCACAGGCCATGAGCATAAATGCCCCGAGGCTGCGGCCACTTTGACGAGAAGCATTTCGCAATATAAAGCTCACTGAATTCAACTTAGAACTCTGATTGCCGTGCCTTAATTTCTGAAAAATCCCATGCGTTAGACAAAGAACTGCTAGTAACAAAAGGCTGGAAGCCACCGCAAAAGCTGTGTCTGACTGCATGACTACACAAATCAAACCTCCTGCCAGGCACACCATTCCCAGATAGTAAAACTTCAGTGAAGGTTTTTGGTAAGGCTCCTCTACAGGAGTATTACTCAATAACTCTGAAGTATGCCTTTTAGTGAATTTCTTAATGACCGACCACTGCGTCATTCCCGCTAAAAATATAAATGTGAGAGACGCTAAAATTAAACTCACAGCATCTATGTGTAAGAAAATTTCTGTCGTCCCTACAGCATCCAGCCATACCGTTGAAAGCAGATTAATAACCTGATGGGTGTAAACTACACCCAAAATCAATCCAGGAATAAGCGCTAGTAATGACAGTAAAAGCCCTTCGCGGACAAAGCGTTTCATCACCTCACTTGAAGTAAAACCAGTCGCTAACAGGATTCCCATTTCTGTTTTGCGAGTCTCCAACTGAAAAGCCAGCAGTAAAGAACTCATCAGCAAAGCCGCCACAATTATAAAAAAACTCATACTGGCAAAAAGCATTCCAAAGTCAATCCCTTGAGAGGCGGCTTTAGCGGCTTGTTCTTTTATGTCAATTACATGTAGGCCACAACGCTTAGCACCATCCTGCCTCAACTTCTGCAGTATATCTTCTCGACTCTGAGACACAGGCCAACGCAAAGCGGTCGTCTGTCCAAAGCGATTCCCCCAGTATTTCACCGCATCCTTATAAGATATAAGTAACTTTGGAGTCCCC
Source organism: Lentisphaerales bacterium (assembly GCA_022446985.1). GTDB lineage: Bacteria > Verrucomicrobiota > Lentisphaeria > Lentisphaerales > Lentisphaeraceae > JAKVBD01. Next base: position 9,797 of record JAKVBD010000004.1, on the reverse strand, counting down.
TTATAATCTTCCCAGTAGTCCTCATCTTTATCGCGAATTTTCTCCATATCCATAGGAATTCCCGGCTCCCAGTCACGACAGTGTTCCTCGTCGGCGATACCTGGGTAAGATGGCATAAGCAGTCGATCCAGTTTTTCCGGTTCTGCTATGCCAACGACTTTAAACTTCGCAGTATCTTCACGTAGTTTGCCCTCATCATTATCTACATAAAACTTTAAAGAAATTTCATCGCCGACCTTCGCTCCGAGGTCATCTGCGGTCCAGCTATTTAAAACAACCTCACCATCCTTTATTGTCTTTAAGCCTTCAAACATACGCCCGGCTTTTACTTCAAAATCTAAACCTGTCACTATCGAGTACGGTATAGACTTCTTTCCGAGAGAAATCTCATTTGCCATATAAGTCAAAACTTTGGTGGCTTTAGACTGCCTGACAATCTCTTCTGGCAAAAACACTCGTGTACTGATAAGCTCATGGACTGTTTCTTCATCGGCCAAACGCAAACTCATACTGCTGTCTTCCGGCAGCCAATTTTCATCAATAAACTTCTGCAGAACTACGGCATCTGTCTTCTGCAATAAAATCTCATTGACAAGGCCATCCATGTTCACATTTTTTTGAAGTTTACGGAGATTTACAAAAGCGTTAAAAGGTGGTATTTGCCCGGCTAATAAAGAGAAGCGACCTATCGAACTATCGGCTGGCAACACTTTAACCTTCAAACGAATAGCGACATATTCTTCGCTGCTACCAGTAAGTGGTAAATCTCCAGGCAAGAGACTGTGATTACGCACTCGAAGAACAAACTCATCGCCAGCTCTGAGTCCTAGTTTCTTGACTAAATTTTCACTTAACCACGCAGAATCTTCATCAAAACTCTTAGGAGAATCGCTAAATATTCGTCCAAAATTTTCATCAACTCCATGGACAAATACTCCATTTACCTGATCACTGCCAAAATTCGCCGAACCGGTCATCATCAGTAAAGCAGCGCCATCAAAACTTTCAGCTAGTTTCGAAGCCAAACGCTCATTCACAGGACTAAAGCTTGCATCCAACATCAATGCTGTTTTGCCAAGACGTTTTTCTGCCATTTTTTGTAGACTGAACTTTACCGACGAACCTACAGATAAAGCTCCACTTAAGATCGCCGCAGCTAAAACCAGACCAAGGAAAGTCCAAAAGTATTGTTTTTTATAATAGAGAAGACTTTTAAACGAAAGAGAGAACATCAAACTTCCTTTAGAGAGCAATCACTTAACTTGTAGGTTTTCGCCATATTCCCAGCGAATTCTGCACTATGGGTCACCGTAATTATAGTGAGCCCCTCATCTTCATTTAACTTAAGTAAAAGTTTGCTCAAGACACCTGCCGCCTGTGAATCTAAAGCTCCAGTTGGTTCATCCGCTAGTAGTAATTTTGGAGAATTAATTAACGCCCGGCAAAGAGCGACTCGTTGGCATTCTCCACCAGATAGCTGACCTGGACGATGATCTTTACGGTCAGTTAAACCAACTTTCTCTAACAACTCCAAAGCCTTTACGGTAAAATCGTCCTTAGACTTCAGTGTCGGTAAAAGTATATTTTCAAATGCCGTCAGTTGTGGCAACAAATGGTGCTTCTGAAAAACAAAACCTATCTTTCCTCGGCGCATTTCCGCAAAGAAATCTGCCGAACCTCCCTGTAAACTTTCACCATCAATTTGAACAACTCCAGAATCAACTGAATCCAAAGTTCCGATAACATTCAAGAGCGAACTCTTGCCGCAACCCGAAGGCCCCATAATCGCAATACTTTCGCCTTCTTCAACTAGAAGGTTAATATTCTTCAAAACCTCCAATGAGGCTCCATTTCCCAGAGGAAAGGATTTACATACATTTTCCAGTTTTACTAAAGTGCTGCTCATGGCAATTTATCTGTTCCTATTGATGATTCGTGTAAGTTAGTGCCAAAGAGAAAGAGTTACCATGCTTGAAGCTCAGTTAGGATAAAATACGGATAAAAATATTCTTCAAACTTTCCCTCCTTAATTCCAGCTGACAAAACTCTGACTTCTGCTAAGTTAGTTACTTAATAAGGAGCAAAAGGCTTACTAACTTTCACTTAGACTTGAAGGCCTTACAAAAGTTGCACCGATTGTATCATTAAAGGAGCACGAAGTGAAACGACTTGGTTGGATCGCATTTTCATCAGTTTTTGTCATTATCGGCATAGCTGTTTTTATCTTTGGTTTGAAACAATACTCTAAAGCAAAAGCCAGCATGGATTGGCCACAAGCCGAAGGAAAAGTTATTAGCTCTAAGGTTAAAGCCCACAGAGACAGTGACGGCACTACGTATGGTGCCGAAATCAATTATGAGTATGTCGTCGACAAAGAAACTATTACTGCTAATAAAGTTAAATTCGGAGAAATCAATACCAGCGATTCTTCAGATGCCAGCAGGTATGTCAACAAATACCCCAAAGGCAAGAAAGTCTCTGTTTACTACAATACTGAAGATGTCTACGAAGCCGTGCTTGAACCAGGAGTTCATACATCTACTTATTTTCTTCCTGGCTTTGGTCTGGCCTTTGCCTTGTTTGGCGGGGTATTTGTCATGATAGGTTTATTCAGCAAACAGTTTCGCTAAAAGCCCCAACGATTTCATGTTCAAGAAGCTTCTAGTTTACAGACAAGTTCTATCATTAATCAGTCTCGTAGCCACTGTTATTGCAGTTGACCAGGGTCTGGGGCTCTGGTCATTACTCGTTGCTTCTCCTGCGCTACTCTACTTCCTGCAAATCATTGTATTTGAGCTGCTATTCTCCCTGTTTGGAACGGAAGGCCAATCACAGCACCTTCATTGAGTCCCAGCTCTCCTCAAAAAGAACCAGACTCTGTCTTATCCTTTATAAAGAATGAAATTTTAAAAACCTTCAGATTATTTTGGAAAGTTTTTATTTTTACCATCTGTATTTTCCTCTGTCTAAAATTACTAACAGACATCCAATCATTTGTACTCTTTGTCCTGTCTTTCATGATCAGTGGACTAGTCAATAGTCTTTTGGATTAGAGGGAATTAGACTCGAAATTGAGTAAAAAAATACGGGCCCAAAGCATGAGGAGTACAGGTGCGGTTCATACTTCGAGCCCGTGCACTGCCAAACTGTGCAGAGAATGGCAGTTACCAAGGTATCGATACAAGAGAGAATAGCATCGATAGTATGTGATACGGCTGACTTACAATCTTTTGACAATCTTTTGAAAAATATTTTATTTTTTCTTTTTACAGGCCTAATTCACTCCATTTTCAAATAAAAATCAGCCCCCTAAATAATGGATATTCAGGGCTTTATATGGGATCATTTCCCTTCAGTTCTCAGTGGTTCAAAAATGAATCAACCACAGATAAGATGAATTAGGAAACAAGAGAGAATTAGCCGAAGAAGCCCAAAGCCACGGAGTAGATACAAGTAAGATTATTACAATAACCTTAAAAATAGTACTTTCGATGTTACAAACTTTTCGTTTTTATTAGCTGATAATCCCAAAGCCTAAACCACGCTAAGTCTCCAATAACTTCAACACTATTCCCTCCAAGGGTATTACGAGATTGAAGACTTGACTTGTATTTCAGGAATTGCTAACTAAGGAAATAGCAAGTAAACTATGGTTCCACTAGAACCCTGATATAACATTACTTCCCCGTTATCTCACATATAACGGAAACATCTAAGAATGTTTGTAGTTTGGGAACGAGAACAATTATTAACCATTAAAGAATTTCAGGGCTAACAATGAATAAAACTTTAATCCTATTTATTAGCTTATGTGTACTGGTTTCATGTTCAAAGAAAAAAACTCCTGAAGAAGCGGCCAAAAATCTTAATGAGGCAATTATGGCGTTAGATTTTGACAGAGGTCAATCTTCTTTTGCGAATAAAAGCAGTATTGGAAACTCCTACAATAACTATGTTGAATATTCGACTTTTGTTTGGGGCTTAAAAACAGACGGGTATGGCTTGGGCCCCGGCCCAGATTTCGTTCCCTCAACGAAGGAGTTTATAGCAGAGTCAATTGAGCTTCCTAAGACAGGTAAAAATCGAATTATAGTTGCAGAAAAGTACTTGGATGGCAAAATTGTGGTGGTTGATGATTTTATCATAAGTGAGGAAGAGTCTATCTTCTCTGCGACATACAAAGACAATTCCATAACTTATTCGACAAGAGGAAATAATAGTTTCCGTATTATCGAGTTGAAAAAATAATTCCTAAACAAGAAAGTACCCTGCTATCCGTACTACATTCCATTCCTATCAGGTAAGATTATATTTAACCAAAGACCCTATTTAACAGATCCATCCTTCTCTACATAAATGCCTACATCTTTACCGCTACTATCTTTTTTATGTTCAAAGCAAGTTAACAACTTGCCATCCTTTTCAAACCAGTCTTTTCGGAAATAATAAGGCTTACCTGTTTCTGGGCATTTCTTATTTTTGAGTATAGAAGGATCATTAGACTGAATGTAAGCCATTCCAATTTTATGGAGAGTTGCTTTGCAACTTGCAGTCTTTTTCTTACTTTCAACTTCCTGCTTACCTGTATACAAGGTGTATACCAACGAAGCCCAAAATAGCTAAAATGATAAATCTCATTTGAATATCCCTTTTTTAACTTTCGCTGATTAACATGTTATGAAAACTGAAATAAGGTTTCAATCTACAGCCTATCTCATACCTGTCACTACTATACAGAACCTGCAGCTTTTGAACTTATTTGCTATACTGTAAAACTATTACCGAAAATTACTGAATATGGAAGGATTTAAAAAAGAAAACCGAGGAAAGCGGTAGTTCTGATCATTACCTGCTCTACCAGACTGAGCTACAGAATCCAACTGCTTGAACTCTGGCAGGATTCGAACCTGCGACAGGGTATCTTAAAGATATGAGAAGTATGAACTACCATGGCCTCTTGATATATATTTTAGGATATTCTGAGGGTATTTCAAGAGCATCCTTTGCTACTCGATTGAGCGAAGCAAATACTTGTTAATAATTGACTGCTTCATAAAAAATGAAATCCGGCATAAAATTGCGCTAACTGCTTCTACCAATTAGTCGAAAAATTGTTAAAAACACCTGGCTCTTAAAAAAACAAACAGCCAGTAATTCCAATAAACACCAAACGCTTAAGTCACAATTATCGACAACTGATACATATAACACGACATATCTCAAGGTTATTGTCAGTCAAACATTTACCCAAACAACTTAAATTCACAACTTACCAAAGTTGTGCACAGTTTATGCGATGTTTTAACGAAGGGATAACAAGGAAGGTAAATTTATGGCGAAAGTTTTATTTGTAGATGATCAGGTAAACATACTGAAAGCATTGAACAGAGCCGTTGAAGATGAAGATATTGAAGTCTTCACTGCTGAATCCGGGCAAAAAGGTCTCGAATTCATGAAGGAGCATGAATTCGATGTCATTTTCAGCGATGTAAGAATGCCAGAGATGGACGGGATTCAATTTCTTTCAAAGTCAAGAGACATTCACCCGGACAGTGTACGCATAGTCCTCTCGGCATTTGCTGAGAGAGAGGAGGTTCTCAATGTAGTCAACAAAGGTTTTATCTGGAGTTACCAGGTCAAACCCTGGGAAGACGAAGATCTGATCCTCACTTTAAGAAATGCCCGGGCCTTCCACGAGAAGCAAATCGAAAACTCCCGATTAGCAGCTGAGCTACAAAAAAGTTATGAGCAGCTCAACAACTACAATGAAGAACTTGAGCAACGCGTTTGGGAAAGAACCAAAGAACTCGAAATGCGTGAAAAAGCCTTAAAAATGTTCTTGGATAAAAAAGATCTAAATCACATTAAAGCACAAATAGAAAGTGACCTGAAAGACCTTTCAAAAGCCGATAGTGTTGAACTTGGCTTTAAAAAATCTGAGGAAGTCGATAAAACATGTATCGAAATGTGGCGCCAAAATTTTTGTCTGGGTTACATCATTCTCAGCAATGCTCCAAAGAATACTCAGGAACATATTGAGGGATACTTACCTATAGTCGAAATTTTTATGTCTATGTGGAAGGTTACTCTTAAAAAAGACACGATCATGAGCAGTATAGATAATTTACTCGAAGCGTTGGATGAATAAAATTGGCCGAAAAAACCAAATATAATCTTCATTTTGCCATTCAGAAAGTGGAAGAAAGGCTTAGGGTGTTCATCGATGGACACGAGAAGACTAATGCCTGTGCTTATCACGAAGTTAAAAAGAATGAAGTACTTGCGGTTGTCGACATTAACCGTCCTCCAGAGGAACAAAAAAAACTTGATGAAGAACAAACTGAAATAAACCCGGATGACATTCCCTCTTTCTTCGAGTATGGAGAAGGTATTGTCCGTGTTATGAAAGGAAACCGTCAATGCATCTACCTCTCACTAGAAGCCGGACTTATTCGTTTTAGTCCAGATTCTCTTAATCACCTGACTAACAAACCCATTATCAAAGAAGATATAAGTGCTCAAACTGGGATTATAAACTTCAGTGGAGACCTAGTTTATCAAGAGCGTGTTAGAAACACAACTAAAGTCGATGCTAGTGGTAATCTCACTATTCTCAAAACTGTCGAAGATCACGTAAAAATAAATTGCAAAGGCAAGCTAGAAATTGACTGGAGAGCAAATGGTAAAAGAACTCTCACCTATTGCCAGAAAAACTATAAGATAGGTTACCTGGAAAACAGTCTGCTAATTTGTGATGACGATGTCGAAGTTAAAACTCATACTTTAATGGTCCATATATACAGCCGCAGTCATGTAAAAGTGATGGGATTGGGAGTCAGCTCTAAGACAAGAGGAACTACCGTTGGCGGAGTCATAAATGCTTTGGATTCGATCCATTTAAAATCTGCCGGGGCTGAAGGCAGTGACAGAAAGTTAATAGTTGGAATAGACCTGCGTGTCCAGGCTCAACTCAAAGAAGCCAAAACCCTCCACTCCGAAATGGAGCGTAAAATTCTCATCTCCCAGCAAGAAATCGAAACCTATGTCTCTGCAGCCTGCAAAGCCGAAAACCCGGGGAAAATGGGAGAGAAGGCCAAAGAACCGATCAGAAACAAACTTTTGGAGTTTAAGAAAAAGCAAAAAACTTTGATGAACCTGGAAGGGAAACTCCACAAGCTGAAAAAGATGCTTTTCTCGAAAAACGCTAAAAACTCATACGTCAGCTTTCAAGATTGTCTCGATCCTGTGGTGATCATTCAATTCAAAGAGCAGGAAGAAATCTATAAAGAAAGAGTTCCTGGCATGAGCCGTTATAAATTAGTCTACGATAAAGTTTCAAAAGTTATCTAATGAATAAAAAAGACTGGAACACTCAAAAGTTAGCCATGCTTGGACAACTCTCTGCTGCAATTCTTCACAACTTGCAATCTCCAGTAACTTTTATCGACAGCAATAATCGCTACCTCATTAAAAAAATCAGGAAAAAGAAAAATTCAGAAAATCTTAGCGATGACATCATAGAAATTCTTCAAGAAAATGAAGAAGGTATAACTCAAATTAAAGAACTGCTCAACAGTATAAAAAGCTTAGTCAGAAACGACTGTAAGCCTAAAACTGTACCATTGAATGAACTCTTAGACACCTGTAAAAAAATAGTTCTACCACAGACTAAAAACCAAATTAACATAGAGCTCAAACTTCTCGAGAAGTCGCCTCTAATCAAAGCTAATCCGAGTCAAATCAAACAGGTCTTCATAAACCTGATGGTTAATTCTATAGAAGCGCTTAATGTTAATTCCTGCTCCCCTCTCATCACTATAAACTGTAGCAAAAGCGACAAGCAATTAATCATAAGAGTAGAAGACAATGGTAGCGGTATTCCAGAAACACAGCTGGACTCTATATTCGACTGGTACACAAGCGCCAAAGCACAGGGGTCCGGTCAAGGGTTAGCTATTTCAAAGCAAATCATCGAAGATCATGGCGGTCAAATCATCCACGACACGGAACACTCTCCTGGAACCGCTTTTTATATAACTCTTCCTCTAGAGTCTGACGATGAATAAAATTTTAATCATCGATGACCAGTCAACAGTACGGAAGCTACTCAAGAAGATTCTAGAGCGACATGGCTACCAAATCTTTGAAGCAAAAAACTCAAAAGAAGGCTACGAACAACTCAAGTCTAAAAATATCGATCTCATTATACTCGATGTCATGCTTGAAGATGAAGCTGGTTTCGATATATGTCGCGAATACAAAAGCATAGATGCATTCAACCACATTCCGGTTATTTTTCTGACTGGCACAGAAGAGGCCAATGCCTTAAACCTTGCCTATGAAGCGGGTGGTGTCGACTTTATTCAAAAACCGGTAGAAAGCGGCTCGTTACTTATGAGAGTCAAAAGCTCTTTCTCACAGATCGATGCCAAAAGAAAGCTGCAACAAAAGCACGAAGAGCTTAAAGCATACCAGACCATCATTATTCAAGAAGAAAAGATGGCAGCCGTTTCAAGAATGGTTGGGGGCTTGTCTCATGAACTTAATAACCCTTTATCTTGCATAAAAAGTAACTTCTCCGGCCTGGCAAAATACTTAAATCACATCAAACAAGAAATCGAAACTATCTCTCAAGAACATGAAGAGTTTCATAAACGATGTAAACGGCATCTTGACAACTGTAGCGACATATTAGAAGAGTCCAGTGAAGAGTTTAACCAACTGAGACAAATCACCGATAGATTGGTTACCCTCGACCTTCCAGAAGATGAGGAGCAAAGCTACTGTATAAACGAAGCTATAAAAAATGCATTAACTCTGAATGCAGATGGCTTAAATGACTGCTTGTTGACTTTAGATCTACAAGAACTACCAACAATAGTTTGTCACCCGGCCAGCATAACAGAATCTATCAACGGTCTTTTGAATAATGCTATTCACTCTATCAAAAATGCTGAAAACAAAGAGATTGAAATCGTCTCTGAAATCAAGGGCGCCTTTATCTCTGTCAAAATTTCTGATTCAGGTTGTGGTATCGCCCCTGATGTCGTTCCCAAAATCTGGGATCCTTTTTTCACAACCAAAGATATTGGAGAAGGTTCTGGGCTTGGGCTTTCAAGTATAAATAATCAAATGAAAGCATTGAATGGCTCCGCTACTGTTACCAGTAAACTTGGGGAAGGTTCAACCTTCACCCTCAACTTTCCTCATAAATGAAAAGATATATAGATAACATTCTCAAAAGTAATCAAATTCTAAACACTTCAGTAATCAACTTCATATGAGCCCCCAAACTCAAAAAACATAAATAACTCATTTAGATATATTTAAGAAATTCAAAAACACACAGGAATGTATAGTGCTACTAGAGTAATCGAAGAATTATTGAGGAGGATAGTAAGATGACATACACTCTCGGTGTAAATGATGATGTCTATATAACTACAAAAAATAATGTAGTACACGAAGCCAAAGCCATAGAAACTACAAATTACGGGCTTTACGTAAAGGTCGTTGATATGGGGCACTTTACCATCAAATGGGAGAACATACATACCATCCATAAAATCGTAAAAAAAGAACCGAATAACTTAGGACTTAGCCCCCGTTACAAAGTTCTCGTCTGGCGTAATAAACCTGTTGAATTACAGGCCTGTTAATTTAACCGGGTAAACCATAAAGGGCTCTCAACTCATTCAAAATGTGAACAATTGAGCTTTGTTAATTAGTGCTTGTCCGAAAATAGGCTAAATGAACTATTGAGCTACTTCTTGCTTTTGTCTTCCTATTTTTGAGAA
>JAKVBD010000039.1 GCA_022446985.1 Lentisphaerales bacterium | reverse complement strand
GGCCTAAGTACTTTTAGTCAGAATATTGAGAGTATTCCTGTAAAAGCTCCTTATCCCAAAAAACTCGATACTGCAGCCACAAATAAATGGTGGGAAGTGGCCAGAAAAGCACGTAACGGGAATAGTGATTTTACTAAGAGACATCCCAAGAAAAGCATTACAGTTTCAGGTAGACACTTTCTGGATTTAGAAGTGCCTCGAGATGAAGTTGTGGCTTTCTGCTTATACACTGTTCATAACAGAACTCTTAAACTGTCGGCTCAATTGTTTCCTTTATTTCCGAATGAAAGTAGACAAGTAAGTCTGGAAGTCGATAAAGGGAATGGTTGGAAGGAGATTTCTAAATCTACAGTCAACGATCTTGGTTGGTCTGCAGTTTTCAGGATAGAGAATTGGGATGATACTAAATCCTTGCCATACCGCGTACGCCATGGGAAAGAGGCGATGTACGAAGGAACTATTCGTAAAAATCCGCTTGACAAGGATGAGATAGTTGTCGCCAGCCTGTCCTGTAATTCTTCCAGAGATAGAATGGGCAGACCGAATTATGTCAGAAATTTACTGGCAGTTGATCCGGATTTAATATTCTTTGCCGGGGATCAACACTATGATCATACCGAGCATACCGCAGGTTGGCTTATGTTTGGTCTGCAATTCCGTGAAACTTTTAGAGATAGACCGGTTGTAACTATTCCCGATGATCACGATGTCGGTCAACCTAACCTTTGGGGAGAGGGAGGTATAAAGGCAGATCATATATTTGGTAATGCCGGAGGATATTACTACCACGCTGAGTATGTCAAGCAAGTTGAACGCTGTCAGACAAGTCATTTGCCAGATCCGGTAGATCCTGGATCTATTGGCCAGGGAATCGGGGTGTACTTTACTTCTTATAACCTTGGTGGAGTGGATTTTGCTATTCTTGAAGATAGAAAGTTTAAATCAGGTCCCAATGGCAAAATCCCTCAGCAGGGACCGCGACCAGATCACATACGCAATCCGGCTTACGATCCAAAATCAATTGACTTGCCGGGTCTGGTTTTACTTGGTGACAGACAATTAAATTTTTTGAACAGATGGTCAACTGATTGGCAGGGGGTTCAAATGAAAGCTGTTTTATCGCAAACTCCATTTGCAGGAGCGGCCCATTTACATGGTGGTGGAGATCCTCAAAAGTATAGATTGCATGCGGATATGGATTCCAATGGTTGGCCACAAACTGGTAGAAATCGGGCTTTACGGGCTATAAGAAAGGGCTTTGCGGTTCATTTAGCAGGAGATCAGCATTTAAGTACACTTCTTCAGCACGGAATAGATGAATTTAATGATGGTCCCTGGTCAATAGTTTCTCCGGCAATAGTCAATAGTGTTTATGGACGGTATTGGCACCCCGAAAATGGAGCGGCCGGTAAAAATAAACCTGAGGATAACCCACTTCCTTTTACCGGAGAATATTTGGATGGATTTAACAATAAGTTGACAATGCATGCCTATGTGAATGCCAATGAGCCTGAAAATTTAAAGTCTAAGGCGGCTGGTTTTGTCGTTGCTCGATTCAATAAAAAAAGCAGGACAATAATAGCAGAATGCTGGCCCAGGGATGCAGATCTGACAAAGTCCGATGCAGAACAATTTAAAGGATGGCCTAGAGTCATAGATCAAATTGAAAACTATTACCCTGACAGTTGGAGCCATTTTGGTACATTAAGCTTCGATACTGAAAACCCTGTAATTCAGGTGATTGAAGAGTCCAGTAATGAAGTTTTATATACACTGCGCGTTAAAGGCAGAACTTTTACACCTCACTTACCAAAGAATCGAACATTTCATATAAAAGCTGGAGTAGACAAACCTACACAGCTAATCCTCAAGGGTACAAATGTTAAAAATATTGGTAATACTTATATCCAGTTGAAGTGAGATAAAGAATATTTCATTTAAGTAAATAAACCCAGCGGGAAGTCTTTATTTGCACTGAAGTAAGTGGATTTTCCCGCGGCTACACCAACAAAGGTGTAGCCTCTTTGGATGTTGCAGCGCAGCCTTTTGTGACGAGGAAGAATTCCAAGAGTGACTTTTAGACCTTCTTCGTCAATCCAGAACAGTTCCACATCCCTACTGCTTTCATTAGTGAAGTAGGCGACTGTAGGGATGCCCGTTTCTTTCGAAGGCTTAATGGCTTTTTCTGGCACTTCATCGATAAATGTATAACCCGTTTGTTGATTCAAATCTCTAAGAGAATGAATGTTGTTTTGTCGGCCGGTCAGAAGCTTTTTCAGCTTAAATGGCGGGTAACCATAGTTCTTCTTAAATGTATAAATAAAGTGATCGGTAGAATTAAAACCATACTTTTCGGCTAATTTTTCAATTGAAACTTCATGTGTTAATAGGTAATTCCTGGCTTCATTGAGTCGCAGTTCTATGATGTACTGTTGGTAGGTGATACCTTCCCAATAAGTGAAAAGCTCGGTAAATGTTTTTACATTTAAACCAAATTTATTGCAGAGGGTTTCTCGACGTAAATCACCTGAAATATTATCGAGGGCATACATCTGAATCTCTCTGAATCGGTGCCTTTTAAGAGAGTACTGAATTTTCCCTTGAAGCCAGCTCTTGTCGTTTAAAAGTGAATCGATAAGAGACAGAAAGTAAAAGCTTCCGTAGAGAACTCTTTCGTCAGCTTCAGTAAATTTAGACTTGAGAGTGATCTGACTGATGACTTTCATTAAGTCCTTGTAAACAACGGACTGATGGTGCTGAAATGACAGGGCCGTTGATTGCTTAAAGTCAAAATACTCTATAAAGATATCATCTGTCTCATACTTTATGATCAGCGATCGGTGCTGACGGTTTTCGACAAAGCCGATATTCCCCTGACCGAGAACTACCGCTGTCCCTGCCTCAAAGGATTGAACATCGCCTTTAAAGGATAAATTGAGGGTACCATCGAAAACAAAAGTAAGCGACGGCATACCCTTACTGAGAGTGTTTATATTCAAGCTATCGTACTTCGATGCTTTGTGGTGAAGTGTAAAGCTTTTGAGGCCTTGATCTAAAACCTCTCTTAAAGCCTGGACTATGGTTTGAACTTTTTGATTCATATTTAACTAGCCTAACTCATTTTGCAGACGGACAATTTCCAGATGCATTTTGTGTTTAATGCGCTTTTTGTACTGAGCAATGGTATTTTCATTTATCTCAAGTGTAGTCGATATTTCCTTGATGGAATCTCCACGCAGCAGAGCTTCAAAGGCCAGTTTCATATTCTCTGTCAGTCTATCAGAGACATTTTCCCAGGCCATAGTTGAAATAAATTTCTCCCATTCTTTTGAAGAGATGTCTTCAATTTCCGGAGGCAGAGTGGCATTTGTGTATTCATCCAGCCAACTGCTTTTTTCACCATTCAAACAAGCATATAAACGATTTTCAGTTCGCAGATGATTCTTGGCTGTGTTTGCTGTAATAACTGACAACCAGTTGCGGAATTTTCCTTTGCGATTTTCATAATCAAAGTCCGGGAGTTTACTCCAGATTTTAAGCATCACTGACTGCAGTACATCGTTGGCATCGTCCACTTTTAAGTTCATACGCCAAAGTATGGCGCGAATATACTTGTAGTAGGTGTCGTGAAAGTCTTTCCAGGCTTTGTCATCATACTGATTCTGCAGCTTGTGGAGAAGGGTCTTTCTGGTGTTGTACTCGTCAGTCATATCAGCCGTTTTATGTTAGTTTTAGATAGACATTTATAGCTTTCATCATATACAAACTATAACAAATGAATTTTATGATCAAGAAATCAATGATTTTTCTCTTGTCTATTTCCCAGGGATCCATACCTGTGGTAGTTGTCGCTGACCGCCATCGCCCGCAAATAATTTAAAAGTTCCAGTCGGCCGCTTTTGTAGACAGGTAAAGCTTTCAGAGAACAGAATTTTGCGGCAGCTGTTTTCTGCCAATTTGCAGTCGGTGGAGTGAGTATGCGTACGCGGCCTTGACTGGAGTCATGTAGATGTGGGCCGATGTCTTGTCCTGCAAAATAACTGAATGAGATAAGCTTGTGTTTTAACTGTGGAATTCTTAACTCATTGAGCGTGGCTTCACTAGCGACTATATGAATTGGAGACTTACAGATAAGTGACGCTGCGATAATTGCATAGATATCAAAAGCAGAGTCATCTGGACTTAGGATGAGAGTGACCTTCTCTACCGCTTGATACACCAGGTAGTTTTCTTGTCCTCTTAAAGCACTTGGATCGTGCTTGCGCGTAAAGTAGTGATCGTATTCAAATTGATAATTTCGAATTGTCTTTTCCCATGATTGTATACAGATATTTTCTGAATCGCCGAGATGATTTTTCAAGGAATTCAACTCCTTTGGGAAATGGGAGAGGTCAGGTATGCCGGTCTTTTCTGAAATATTCCAGAATTGCAGTAGGTAATTAGGGCCTCCTGCTTTAAAGCCTCTTCCAAAAGCACTGTTTTTATAACCGCCAAAAGGTTGTCGTTGGACGATCGCGCCAGTTATACCGCGATTGACATAAGCATTGCCAACTTCTATGGAACTGAGCCAATGTTCTTGTTCTCGTTTATCCAGACTGTGAATTCCACCAGTCAGGGCGAAGTTCGATGAATTTGCCATGTCTATCGCATGATCGAGATCATCGGCTTTAACGATGCCAAGAACCGGACCAAAAAACTCAGTTGTAAAAGTAAACGAATTCCGCTGGACTCCCAGTTTAATTCCTGGTGACCAGAGGTGTTTATTTTCTGGATCCTGTACTGGCTTAAGTAGCCAACTTTCGCCTTCCTCAAGAGTCGTCAAAGCTTTGAAAAGTTTGTCATTTGGTGGCGAAATAAGCGGGTTGATTTTACTGCCTGGGTCATAGCTGGGAGCAACTTTCATACTGGCAGCGACATCGCGGATGGATTCTAAGAAGCTCTGATCCTCATAAAGGTTCTTTTCAAGAATGGCCAAAGAACAGGCCGAACATTTTTGACCGGCATGACCAAAGGCGGATTGAATAAGGTCGGCAACGGCGAGGTCACGGTCACACATATCAGTTATGATCATACAGTTCTTGCCACCGGTTTCTGCCAGTAGATTAAGTTCGGGCCTTAATTTGAGGAATAGTTGGGCTGTCTCTGTAGCGCCAGTTAAGATACAGGCTTTTATGCGTTTATCGGAAATCAGCATGCTTCCATAAGGTTCATCATCGCAATTAATAAACTGTAAGACTTTTTTTGAAACTCCAGCATCGTAAAGTGCCTGCACTACATGCCAACCGGTCATCACTGCTTCGGGAGCCGGTTTAAAGATCACCGGGTTGCCGGTAACCAGAGCCGCAACGACTCCTCCAAGAGGGATGGCACATGGGAAATTCCAGGGAGATGTTATGAGTACAGGGCCAATCGGTGAAAGTTTAAATGAGTCGTTATTTTCCCAGTATTGACAGCTTTCGGCATAGTATTTACAGAAATCTATCGCCTCTGAGAGTTCTGTATCTGCTTCAGTTAAGTGTTTACCGGTTTCAATCATCATTATGGAAATGATTTCAGCTCTTCTTTCTCTGAGCAATTGAGCGGTTCTTTTAAGTAGATCTATTCTTTCTTCTGTAGGTGTTGTGGCCCAACCGGTGGCAGTGCTGACTGCAGTCTTTAACGCGAGGTTTATATGGGTAAAATCCGCTTTGCTGTACTTAAAGAAGTCTTTACCGCTGTTGGGTGAGATACCAAAGTCTTTAATTTCTGTGAGCAACTCCTGACCATGCACAATCAGTGGGACTTCACTGAATTCTCTTTGTAGACACAGGTCAAATATGAAGTCTGCCCACTGACGATTCGCCGCGAGAGCAAAGTCTGTATCGGCTTCATTGTGAAATTTTGTGCTGCTTTTAGACTCTGATTTCACCGTTCTATTTTGATGTCTTCTCGGTACTGTTTCTATAAGGTGTATTAAACGGCAGCCGTACCTGAAAAAGTCTGCCTGTTTGTTGAACTCTTCAGAGTCTGGCTTGAGATTAAAAGAGTGGCGTAGAAAATTCTCCGGACTGGTATTTTCATCAAGTCGACGGATAAGGTAGGCGATTGCGTGCTGAAATTCATGCTTCTGTGCAGTAGGGCAGTAAAGTGTCAGGCCATTTGAAACCGTTTTGACAACAGCTCTTATGTGTTCTGCCATACCCTCCAGCATTTCAAAGTTACAATAGTCTTCAATTTCTCTTTCAGCGACAAGGATCATCGCATAGGAAATGTCAAATAAATTGTGGCTGGCAATTCCTAAGTTAACAGCTTTGGCATTCTCTTTAAAAGTTCCATAAAGAAGCATTTTCTTATAATTGGCATCGACCTCAATCTTAGAGGTAAAAGGGGCTTGCGGCCAATCTTTATGAGAAGCTTCAATTTGTTCCAGGGCGAGGTTGGCACCCTTTACTATTCTGACCTTAATCGGCGCACCGCCACGAGCCATTCTTTCTTGAGCCCATTTTGTTAAATCTTTAAGTATCTGGTAGGAATCGGGCAAATACGCTTGTAGAACTATGCCGGCTTTGTAATCCATGAACTCATCTTCGCTGAGAACGGCTTTGAACAATTCTATAGTCAGGTACAGATCGCGGTACTCTTCCATATCGAGATTGACGAATTTAGGATTTGTTTCACCAGCAGAATTAGTGACCGTATTTTTGATAGCTTCACGGTAGAGAAGACGCAGTCTGTCTTTTAGTATCTCAAGAGTTTGCTCCCAGGCAAGCATATTTATCTGTGAGTAAATCGTCGATATTTTGATGGATATATATTCGATGTACGGGTTTTGTAAGTCACTGAGGTAACAGACGAGTTTCTTTTTTGCCTCGCCTTCTCCCTGAATAGCTTCGCCAAGGTGATTGAGGTTTGTCGTTATGCCTTCTTTACGGCGACTTTCGATGTGTTTGTTGAGTAAGTCTTCTTCTCCAGGAAGGATAACCCGGGCAGTTTCTTTTCTAATGAGCTTTTTAACCAGAGGAATCAGAGAGCTGGAAAGTGGCTTCCCCATAGTCTTAAAGAGGCTTAGCTGTAATTTGGAAAAACGATCGAGATATTTTGGAACCCCAAACTCTTTAATGAGGTAAACCAATTGGTTGGCTACTCTCTTGCTGTTATTCGATCTAAAGCACTCATCGGTCATATTGGTGGTGAAGGTCTTTCCCTGTAGGTCTTCAACCATTCTTGCCAGTTGGGACTGCATTTTTTTATCGTGACCGGATTGGACTTTATTGGCCTCCGAAAGAAGTAAAGAGGACAGTTCAATTGCCAGTTCCATACGGTGTTCATTTGTCGACACCTGCCGGGCACTTTTTTGGAGTTGTGAAGCAAGCTTTCGTTTGTTGATGGATTTAGCTAACATTATTCATCCTCTTAATTAAAAACATTCCAAAGATGCCCGGCTCTCGAAAGAGCCGGACGGATGTGTATGTAGTGTATGCGTACTGAATTCAATTCAGCAGTTTAAAATTAAGGGAGCCAGTTATAATTATCCAGATATCAAATGATGAGGTATAGATTTTAGACCAAATTAGCTTGGCCGTTAATATTTGGTATTTCATATTTTATATAGCTATTGGGTGTATACATGATGGTGAAAAAGCTGCTTCAAAAGACCTTTCTTCTGAAGCAGCCGTATGTGCATGTGTGTATGTAAGGAATCTTAATTCCACACAATGTTACCAATGAAATAAGCTATTCTGACAGAAGAATAAGAAAAATATCTAAAAAACTAAAATGCTGTCATGAAGCCGTAATTCATTTGTGATATGTAAAAAATTAGGAAGTGCAATATGCGGGTTTCAACTAAGAGTTTATTTACATTGCTAGAGTTAATCATGGTTATTGCGATTATTGGGATTTTAATTACCCTTCTTTTACCCACATTATCCAAATCAAAAGAGCTTGCCAGATCGTCTATTTGTAAATCAAATCTAAATCAGTATTTCCAGGCTCATACGCATATCATGAAGGATAGAAATCACGACTGGTATAACAATGACCGCTTTCGTTCAAAAGTGGAGAATTACCTTGGGACAGGTGGGATTACTGACAGCGCTGTCAAGTGCCCTACAAGGATAGAAGTCGGTGGCAATGGTACTTATGCTCGTAATGGAGATATAGGAGGGCAGATAGATTTTACTTATCAAGTCAATCAGGCTGACAGCGTCCTACTGTTTAGTGAAAAACTGATCGGTGGTAATGGCCGGGAATACATAGTTTCTCGCAATTCTTTTTCAAAAGGGGTTTCTATTTATCACCTAAAGCAGTCGGCAAATGTTACGAGCTTTGATGGTTCTGTAAGACAGTCTCCTCGAGCCAAAGTTCAGGCCGATACAGCCGAACCTTATTATTTGAATCCTGAAGATTAGACTTTCCTGGTATGTCACTAACCAACTTGTTGGTGACGGATAAACTTGTCTCCACTGGAAATATAGATTTTAAATCAACTTTTTTTGCGAGTGTTGTCATAAGCCGGACTTTCGATTGTGCAATATAAAAATCTTACTGAAGGAATGCTTATGTTGAATCGTCGAGAATTAATCCGCAAAAGTACTATTGCTGCTGGAGTGTCTTCTGTACTTGGAAGTCAGAATTTGTTTGCTAAAAATAATACCAACCAAACAAGTGATTCTGGTCCTAAAAGAATTGTTTTCTTCCTGCAAAATAACGGTTTTCAACCAGATACCTGTATTCCTGAACAATTGAGAAATAACGGTGGATCTTTATCTGGTGTAAAGCTTCCTGAAGACATAAACCCACTTGAACCCTATAAAGACCGCATGAACATTATTACCGGGATTCACGGCCGTCATGCGACACCAACACACAGTGCCTATTTTGGTGCATTAGGAGGTTACCCGGGTGGTTCAAATAGACCACCACGTGGAGAAACAATTGATTATACTATGAGTAAGGTTTTGCCACAGGTCGATATGCCTCATATGCGGGTTGGTATGGGAGCTTTGGCAGATATGGTGGCTCAACCAACCGTTGCTAATCTTTCGGCATCGGGAGCCGGTAAGCCATTGTTCATGCACTGCAATCCGGTCCTGCTTTATGAAACAATTTTTGGCGGAGCTTCAGCAGGTGTTTTAAAGAAGCGCTATGAAGCAAAATCGAGGATCCTCAAAAATGTCGAAAAGATTGCCTCTTTAGGGGGGACTAAACTTCCAGCTACCGAAGCTGCAAAGTACAAGCGTTATGTAAATGGCTTTGATGATGTCAACAATCTTAGAGACAAGCTGGTTAGAAATGCCGCCAGTCTTAAGAAGTTCATGCCGGAGTATACAGATAAGTATACTGCACCGGAATATGAAACCGATTGGCATGAAGGCTTGCTTGATATTGGCATTGCAACGTTAAAAGCCGGTTTGTCCAACACCCTGACGATTGCTTCAGGACGCGGTGACATTTACGGCACCTGGCTAGGAGCCGGAGTCAAAAAGGGAGGCCACTTCCTTGGTCACATGAAGCAGGCAGGTAATTCAACCTGGCTTGGAATTCGCCAGTATAATTGTCAGATGATGGTGAAGATCATTCAGGAGCTGGAATCGGTACCGGAAGGTAATGGTACGATGATGGATAACACCCTTATTGTCTACACCAGCAATAATGCCGATAAGCAGCACACCAGGGGCAATGAATGGCCGTTCATATTACTTGGTAATTTTGGCAGTAAGTTGAAAACCGGCTTCTATCATAAATTCGATGGTAAGAGACCCATCAATGACCTTTATAATACTTTCCTGTATGCAGCAGGAGAAGAGCGCGATCATTATAATTTTCATACCTTACCGCCAGCAGAGTACGGTTCAGTCCCTGGTCCAATCAAAGATTTGCTGGTATAAAAGGAGTCGATCACAATGAGAGAATTAAGCTTTTTGTTTATATTTCTTGGTTCAATTGGGGTTGCTTCAGCGACTGATGTGACTTTCCAAAAATTACTTAAGCCATTTATAAACACTTACTGCGTCAGTTGTCACGATGAGGACGTTCAAAAAGGCGGCATTGCTTTTCATAATCTTGAAAGTATAAATGCCAAAAACGCTCCTGTGTGGAAGAGTATCTGGGAGCAGGTGGCATTAAAAGATATGCCGCCACCAGATAAGAAAAAACAACCGCATAGCATGCATCGTCACGAATTCACTCAGTCGATTGTCAAAGTTATGGAGCAGACCTTTAAAGATTCGGGTGGCTTCTATAATCATCTACACCCACAAAAAGGCAATTTGCTTGATCACGATTTACTTTTTAGTAAAATTCCGGCAAATTCAGAACCACCTTCCACTCCGGCAAGACTTTGGCGAATTGATCCACAGGAGCACCTAACCAGATTAAATGATCTTGTCTCTATGGAGCCTATATTTGATAAAACCAAGCCGGGCCTAAGAGCGAGGGGAGATATGCTGCCCATAGGAGCGCGAATTGGTCAGAATATTTATCTGGGACTGGAAAGTGTCTATCACTGGGGAGGAACCTCTTTTAATTTACATGCTCACATAGATAAATTTCCGAAAGTATTGAGCACTCGCGGCGGATATGGATTTATGAATTATTCGCATCTTTATACAGTCGATGGCAATGAATCTATGCGCATAGCAAGTCAAGGCGAAAAAATAGTCCGCTATCTGGCTTTGGGACCTCAAGTGGATGCCAGTAAGTTAGCTAAAGAAGGAGCTCAGCCGAAAGGTAAAATTCTTTACTTTGAGTCGTTAAAGTTTCCCAAAACACCAGTATATAAATTGATACAAGACAAAACTGCTTCCTCGAAAAATATCTATGAAGCGGTTAAATTTTTGTACGAATCCCTGACATTTCGCAGAGCATCTAAAGGCCGTATAAATGATAACATGAAGATTGTCAAAAACTCGATAAATGACCTGGGGCATGAGGATGGCGTTATTCATGGTCTGGTTCCAATATTTTTAGATAAGTATGCTCTTTTTCGTTCTGAGATTCCTGCAAATAGATCGCCAGATAAGTATGGTCGGGTTATGCTTCAGGACGATGACTTGGCAGTGGCTATAAATGCGGCTTTTTCTTATGTCACTCCAAATAAATACCTATTTGCTTCCGCGAAAACGGCCAAGCTGAGAACGAAAAGTGATGTTAAGCGTGAAGTCGTCAGGATCTTGCAAGATGACAGTATTCGCAAACCGGTTATTCTACAGTTTTTCAGAGAGTTTTTTGATTATATGCACGCGAAAGATATCGACAAAGATGATTTAGCTCTTGCTGCTGCAGGGGGTAAAAAAGGCGACTTTGGCAAGGATATAGTCAAGATGATTGCCGATACCGATCGCCTGGTGGAGTATATCCTGCATAAAGACAAAAATGTACTCTCTGAGCTACTGACAACAAACCTGGCAGTCGTACCTACGGATTATCCTCAGAAGCCGGGGATATTTACAGAAGTCTCTAAAGGCAAACCGCTGAAAGGACCGAAAAAGGTTGATTCTCAAGATATTTATGTCAAGACGGACAAGGTTCATGAAGTGTTTTTCCATAAAGGCAGCCGTGCTCACAAGAAAGGCTATGATTACCTGGAGAAGTCGAAGAGAAAATTGGTAGAACTTCCGAAAGATCAAAGAATGGGAATCTTGACTCATCCTATTTGGTTGGTATCGCATTCAGACGCTATGGATAACCATGCGATTCATCGAGGAATTTGGATTCGTGAGAGATTGTTGGGTGGTGGTATTGCCGATGTGCCAATTACTGTTGATGCGATGTTGCCGGAAGAGCCTGAAAACACTCTTAGAGAAAGAATGCGAGTCACCCGGGTGAAATATTGTTGGAGTTGCCATGAAAAGATGGACCCTCTCGGGCTGACTTTTGAGATGTTTAATCATGCCGGATTTTATCGCAAAACTGAAAAAGGTAAGCCTGTAGATACCTCTGGGGAAATCGTCAAAAGCGGTGATCCCAATCTCGATGGACCGGTAAAGGATGCTTTTGAAATGATTCAGAAATTGGCAAAAAGTGAGAGAGTCAAACAGGTATTTGTCCGCCATGCTTTCCGGTTCTGGATGGGACGCAATGAAACTCTGAATGATGCTCCGGTTCTACAAAATGCTTATAAAGCCTACACTCAAAGTGGCGGCAGTATGAAAGCATTGCTTTTATCTTTGCTGACTTCAGATGCTTTCCTCTACAGAAAAGTTGAGGCAGCAAGAACTGTAAGTCAAAAGTAACCAAGGAGTACCGGCGCCCCCGCCGGTAAAGTGTTTTCGAGATTTTTTTAGACAGGATGCAAAGATAGAAACAGGTCGACATGAATTAAATTAAGCAGCACTGGCGCCCCGCCGGTAATAGCAAAAATCCTGTTAATCCTGTCCAATATATCCTCCAGTTTTATACTATAGCCTTCGCTGGTATGTATTTATGTTATCTCTCTTAAAAGGATCTCACGCAGAGGCCAAAGCCGCAGATTTTTTGGAAATGAAACGGCCTATGATCTTAACCGCTTTTGCTGGAAGCATCGCCGTCTCGCCGGTAAAAATTATCGATTCATCTATCAAAAGTAAAAATCCTGTTAATCCTGTCCAATATATCCTCCAGTTTTATACTATAGCCTTCGCTGGTATAACACACGGCTGGACGCGACACAGTCTCTGCGGAATTTTTATCATAATTAAATTCTAGATTTGTCATAATCGTCTCTTTCATTGGTGATATAAATGGCTTTCCAAAGCCGCAGTGTTTATGTTAGAGAAAGAGGAATTTTTTATGTGGAAAAACAGTTTACGAGTGATGCGCACTTTGTGTGTAGCTGCCTTCTTTTGTTGGGGCAGCTTACAGGCTGAATTAATTCAAGAACAAGAAAAACGCTTAGAAAGCTATTTGCCGGCATCCGGTTATGAGAAGATGGCCATACAAAGACCTCATTCTCTGGGGGGTATGAGTTCAACTAAAGATGAACTGAATTCCTTGCCATTTAATCTCGGGCCCACCGGGATCATGGCGGAACGCTCAACAAATCATCTCGAATATACCGTGATTGGTGTGAGTTCAGATTCTCCGGCAGAAGGTAAAATTAAAAAGGGCGACATCATCTATGGAGTCAATGGTAAGGCATTTGTAGCAGCCAGTGCAGATGATGAATTTGCCCGTAGACAACCCAACCCGCAATTTGGCAATGCCATAGAAATCAGTGAATCTCGCCAGGATGGTCAATTAGAGTTATTAATTAAGCGCGAGGCTAAAAAACTGAAAATAACAATCACCTTGAAGTATATGGGTAGATTTGGGGCATTGCCGGCTTATTCTCCGAAGGCCGCTTATCTTTCTGAATTGAATGCTAAAATACTCATTGCCAAACAGCTGCCGGACGGTATGTGGGGGAATGGTATGTCGGGCAAAAAGAAAGCAAGTCACTATGCCAGTTGTTTGGCTGCTTTAGCGCTCATGTCTACAGGCAATTCAGCTTATGAAAAAGCCGTTCATAGAGCTTTTAACACCCTGGTCAAAGCTGATTCAAAAGGCTTTGCTACCTGGTTCACTTCATACCAGGCAGTTTTTCTTGGAGAGTACTATTTGCGTTATGGCGATGAAAGATCTTTAGAAAAGCTCAATAAGATCGTGGCCAGAGTCGCTGATGGCAGTTTTTACTACAATGGCATGCATGGTTATGGCCACAATTTTATCACCGGTAATTATCGCTATGGTGGTATAAATGCCTGTACGGCGCATGCTGCAATGACTTTAGCAATAGCTAAAGTTTGTGGTCTCTCTATTCCAAAGGGTATGGGCCGCAAGATGGCGATGACAATTGAGCGTTTGGCTCCAGATGGACCGATGAGTTATGGTTGGACTGCTAGAGAAAAAGGCGAGTTTGGTAAGAAAAAGCTAAATGAGCACTCCGGTAGAACAGGGATAGGTGCTATGGCGCATAGAATTCTTGGAGGCCGACCAGAGCATTCAGATAAGATGACTGACTTCCTTTTCTATAATCATGAGTATACCGACTGTGGACACTCCTCTGGCGGCAGTATGTCATGGTTGTGGGGATCCTTGGGAATTGGTTTCGGTAATGAAAAGCTTTTTGCAGAACATATGAAAAAGCGCCTTTGGTACTTTAATTTCAATCGCCAGTTTGATGGCGGCTTTTATGCCCAACCAAGCCCATACACCCAGTTTCGACCGGCAGATACTATCCTCGGACCGCATTTTATCGCAGCAACCAATATCCTTCTCTTCAATTGGCATAAGCACAATTTGCTGATTACCGGCAAAAAAGTGAAATCGCCTGCGTCTCGAGCCTACACTCAAAGCGTTCTGCCGGCATCTGATTATTTTGAACGTCAGGACCGCATAGTAGAAGTTGCAGAAGTTGCGGCTTTATTAAAGAAGAAAACGCCAAAGTCAGTAGCAGCTTTATTTAAAAAACTAAAATCTATTCCATTGGAAGATCGGGATTATGAAACGCATCTAAACTCTGTTTATGAAAAATACCTCGGACCTGCTGTAAGCGATACTCTTAAAATATCGATCTCACAGGAAGTAAAGGTTCAGGCAGCCTTGGCTTTACTTGGAGTGAATCACAGTATTACTCATTTCTCTCCGAAAGGCAATAGAGCAACAATCACTCATAGACTGACTCCAGTGAATGCAGGTCAATTAAAGCTTTCCTGTTCGATAAACGGTTTAAACCCTAAAAAGCCATTTACTCAAACTATTGGCAGTGAGCTTATGAAAAACAGCAAGCCTTTACGGCAATTAGTGTACCTAAAAGACAAAGCCGGCAAATCCTTAAATGGCTTATTAACTTTTGAGTGGAATGGCTTAAAAATACAAAAGCCATTCACTTTAAATGAAATTGTCGGTACACCGGAAAAGTATGTTCCTTTACCGTTTAATACCATTCACGGACCATTTGAGGTCAGTTTACTGCATGCATCGAGAAATGGTCAGCTTTTAGTCAAACTGCCGGGCGAAACTCTTTTGGAAACGTCTTTGATGAAAAGCTGTAAGTTCACTGCTCAAGGTAAGGAACAGTCATTGGAAAAATACTTACAAAAGAACGGTGGAATTAAACCTGGAACTAAAGTCCGTTTTAGCTACTACAATCAAGGCGGAAATATATTTAAGCCGATGTGTGCGACTTTGGAGATTTTAGATTAAAGGCATTTGGGAATAAGCTGGATTTATTTAGACACGATTAACAAGATTTTAAAATAGATTATACATAATCTGCATTTTATTTTGTTGATCCTTCTCGATTTTGTAATCCTGTCTAGATTTTTCTACTCTACCGGTGAGGTCGCCAATGCTCTTTTAGACTCTGTATATTTCTTGTTGACCTTTCTCGATCTTGTAATTCTGTCAAAAATTTTCTTTCGTGCTTTTGGTGTCGTTCGTGGATATATAATAATCCATAAAAATTTCCATCGCTTGTCATAAGACTGTATTTTATTTGTGATATAACTGATCGAATTAAGTTCAGGAAGACCCGTGGGGAAGAAAAGATTTACGATAGTTGAGTTGCTTGTTGTTATAGCAGTCATAGCCATACTGCTTTCTATTTTGATGCCTTCATTACATCGTGCCAAGGACATGGCCAAACAGGCTGTGTGTCTGGCTAATTCCAATCAGTTTGGACAGATGCATATAAAATTTATTCTTTCGAATGATTTTGGTAAAAAACAAGGCGCTCGTTTCTTTGGCAATCAATGGCGGATAAAAACCATAAAAAATAACTATCCAAACATCACAACAGCCGAAGCTCGAGACAAGCACGGGAAATTGAAGTGCCCGACTGGTGCAGATGTGAAATTGGGCTGGGGAAATAATAAAAATGCCTCAAGCGGCACTTACTATTCAGAAATCCAAAACCCTTCATCCTGGGTCGGCTGGGGAAATCGCCAAACAAACTTTGGGGCCCTTGGCAATAAACCCCTTTTTGAAACTCATAATGGCAAAGATACAGTCTGGATGTTTGATGGTCACTCTGAGGGTGTTACTTGGCAACAGGTCATGGATATAACTGTATCTCCAAAGTTGTTTGATGAGTGAAAAGTCACTCTCCCATATCTTTATGCGTTAGATCTTTATAATAAACTGGCTTTTGAACTGCGTTAATTATTTAGAATAAAGTAAACAGGAGAGTGCAGGTTTATGAATGAAGAGCAAAAGACTGAAGTTGAGGAGCAGGAAGATGCCCTTATTGATGGCTTATGCGATTTATTTCATGAAGTAACCGAGATCTATAATTCCAAAAGTGATCTTTTATCATCCCTGAAAAAAGAAGGCGAGCGCTATTCTGACAAAGAGTTTCTCGCAGAAGGCGGCATGAAACGGATTTATAAGTGCCGCGATCTACAAAGTGACCGATTGGTGGCGATGGCCGAATTACTGGACTCAAAGAGTGGTGAAGCACTAAATGATTTCCTCAGAGAAGCCAGGATAAATGCCTACCTTCAGCATCCAAATATTGTCCCGGTTTACGAAGTTGGCTTAAGCTCTGATAATTCTCCCTTTTTTACCATGAAACTGATTGAAGGTAAGAATCTTGGGGAGATTCTGGAAGAAGGGGATTACAGCCTTAATCAGTTAATCTCAATTTACATGAAGTGCTGTGAAGCTATCGCCTATGCCCATTCAAAAGGTATTTTACATCTCGACCTAAAACCTGAAAACATATCAGTTAGTGATTATGGCGAAGTGCTCATATGTGATTGGGGTATCAGCGAGCCTTCGACTGAGATATTAAGAAATAATGTCCTGGCAGAGGAAGATTTCTATAAGTTGCTGCCCATGTTGAAATCAGAAAGGTCTATACGCGGTTCTCTTGCTTACCTGTCACCTGAGCAGATAGATCAGAAACTGGGAGAGAAAAGTGCCCGGACAGACATCTATGCACTTGGTGTGTTGCTCTATAAAATTCTAACAAAGCGTGAACCTTTTAGCGGCCGTAAAGAGCAGGTTTTTGATAAGATTACCAAAGGCGAATACTCTTCGCCTACAGATCTTTCTCCTGATGTACCTAAGAGCCTGGAAGCAGTTTGTCTTAAAGCCATGTCTTGTGATAAACTCGAGCGCTATGAATCGGTCGACGAAATTTTAAATGAAATTGAGCGCTTTCAACATGGTTATGCGACAAAAGCAGAAGAAGCATCGGTCTGGGACTTAGTCGTCTTGCTGTGCAAAAGAAATAAATTGAGCTGTCTGGTGAGCGGCATTTCTTTTATCATCATATGCCTGTTGATCATTTATAGTTTTAGTGAAATTAAGAAAAGTGAAAGCCTTGCAGTTCAGCAAAAGAACAAAGCAATTGCTTCTAAAAATGAAGCGATGGAACTCTACACTAAGTTGAAATCTGAGCAGGTTTTGAAATTAGAGATGGCCTCAAAGGCAGCGAAGAAATATCTCGAAAATTTTAATAATGCGGTTTATTTTCGAAACTTCAGCTCGATCCAGAAGTCCATGGATATTGCCTGGAGTCTGGCCGCTCATGATCAACAGGTTCAAAGTAAATATGGATACTATCTGATCTCTCGCTTAAAGTTTGATGAAGGTAAAAAAATACTTGAGCAAGCTGGAGTTTCGTTTTCAGACACGATCCCGGATAATGAAGATTTGCTGGATTTCGAGGCCATTAGCCGCGTTAGTCAATTTCTCGCTAAACAAAAACTGAGTGTTTATTTCTTACACAATTGCTTATTGCTTGATTGGCCAATAGATCAACAGGTGAAGATCCTCGAGTTACAGATCAAAAGCAATCGTTCCAAGTGTAATTTAGATATACAGCTGATTGATGGCGGGGTGTTCCTTGATATCAGTAATAATAGTATGGGATTTCCCGGCTCTTTGAAAACAGTGAACATAAAGTCTCTCGATATTTCCAACACGAATATTTCTAAGCCGGACTTTTTACCATGGTCTACTTTAGAAACTTTGAATGCATCTGGCAGTGAATTGCGTACTTTTAGAGAAAGTGCAAAGCTCAAGCGGCTGATCATTCGCGGCTGTAAAAGTACCAACTTTAATTCACTTAAAAAACTACCGAAACTGGAATACCTCGATATCCGCGACAATCCTTCTTTCCCCAGCCAGCTTCTATTACAGCTTCCCAGTCTTAAGGAAGTTACCATGGACCATTCTCAACTAACTGAGAAACTTAAGAAGAAAGCTAAGTTTAAAATTGCGGTGTACTGAGAAAGACTTAACGATCTCTTTTAGGCCGGGCTTCTGCAAACTTCATGGGCTTTACAGCACCATCTACCAGTGTGTATGTACTTCTTAAACCCGGGTGCACCGGGTCACCGAGAACCCCATTGTCCATATGGGCCATACCAGAGGAACGTCCATAACCAGCGGCATTTTCTGTATTGTGCCTTTCTCCGGAGTAGAGTAAGTTTGCCGGGTCATTGAGTTCTCCCAAAAAAGAGCTGAATCCGGAAGCTTCAGTCGTAATGCCGCTGAAGTTATTACCTAGCCATCCCCAACCGGTATTCATTGAGTAAGAACGCGTGAAGCCGGGATCTCCGGTAAACCAATGAGCCGCAGTTACCATAATAGTTGATGGGCACTTTAGAACAGGAACTTCGGTATGATACCTTTCCAGTTCCAGTTCTTCAGTAGTCAGATTTCGTCCCATATAAGGAGCTAAAAAATCATCAAAGCTGTACTTGAACTTATCGAAGCCAGCAGGAACGACTTTACCATTTCTATCTTGAGAATAGAGCATACCGCTTTTAAATAGCTGAGCCTGATTACTAATACAAACTGCCGTTTCGGAAGCTTTTCTGGCGCGGGTTAAGGAAGGCAGAAGAATAGAAATGAGTATACCTAAGATGGCGACTACTACAAGCAATTCAATTAAGGTGAAAGAACTTCTGGCTTTGCATTTCATAACTTCTTTTTTTGTAAAGGCCTTCTCAAAGTTGCTGAATAATTTAGGATATTTCATAATTACCATACTGTTTTTGGTCGCTCAATAGAAGCGCAATTCAAATATATCGATCTTATAAGGAGAATTCGCACGTAGAGTCATGCGGTATTTCGATGCTTCGGGAGAGTTGATTATGGATTGGAAGGCTTGCTGAGCCTGAAGTTTACCCCAGTTAAATTCCTGCCATTTGCCATTGCTATATGACTCTATTTTGTACTGGATATCGTCTTTTCTCTCGCGGTTCACCAGTAAGTAAAATTCTTCGAGAGAAGTTTTCTTTGTCGTGAATTCGAAAGAGACAATTCCCTCTTTGTCAGAGTATAGAGTTACATGTGTTTCCGGGTCATTATCTTTAAGGTCGGACCAGCTTTCGCCTTTTTGCATCTTTCCGCTTGTGAGTTTGTATGAAATGTCTTTAATAGTGCCATACTCTGGATCGGCTACTTTTATTTGCTGAACAAAGCCTTCATGCTTGGATCCGGCACTTACCAGGAATTTTGCGTGATTGCCTTTGGTTAGAGGCATGACTACAGGGTAATTGGCCTGGTTACTGCCCCAGCGAAGTATGTAATCTTTAAAAGCATTGCCTTTATAATCAGTGATATGTAAAGGATGATTCAGATTCGAACCGTGGTAAATAATTCCACTCGGCAACTTAAAATTAATCTTCCAGCCTTTGTGGTAATCAACCAGTGTTCCGGGAAGCCAGAGGCTGCGAATATTAGCGTGATGTTTCAGGCTGTTGTTTTCGTGGTTAACAGCAAGTTCTTTTTTATAATTGATGGTGATCCCGGCACAATCGTAGATGAAGTGAGCGTATAATTTATCGACTCCCTTCATATCCGGCAGGTTGAATTCCTGAACTAACTGAGAATTGTCGAGCAGAATGTACTTAGGTAAACCTTTCAATTGGCGACCTTTGGCATCGCGTATTTGCAGTTTGCCTTTGGAGATGAATTTTGGCAATGGATTATCAGATTGAACGGTCATGGGCAGGACTTTGTTATAGTCGGTAAAGAAGGTCTTTGAATCTATTTTTAAAGTAACTGACTGAGTCTGCTGCTCATATTCCTTTAAGCTCTTAGTCGCTTTTGCTTTTTGAAGCAGTTTTCTCTTTTCGTGATCTTTAAGATTCCAGTTGTATTGATCCAGATAGATGTCGTGACTGACACCAAGGATAATTTCCAGGCAGTAGTTTTTCAGTTGCTGATCCTTAAGTCTTAAATGGCTGATGTCCTTAGCACATTTCAAGGCATACTTTTTAAAGAATGAAATAACGTTCATGCCATAGTGAGCATTTTTTTCCATTTTTAGTAGTTCTTTTAAGGCCAGAGTAAGAGAGCGGGGGACACTTTTTCCAAGTGCTGTATGTACTGTTGACCATTGTCTCAGTGCCATTCTGTATGCTTTTAGATCGGCATCGTGAATCAGTGGTAATTCTCGGTGAGACTTCGCCATATATTCAGCTTTGCCGGTTATACCCAGATTGCGTTTATGTGCATTGAAGAGAATTAAGTAGGCACCGGTACTCCACCAGGGTTTCCCCATAACTCCTTCTCCGGAGTGAAACTCCATGGGATTGGAATTATTGACGATTAAGCCATCATAGCCGCGGTGGGTAGTCAGCTTCCATATGAAAGCTTCCATATTTCTTTTGTGTGCTTCCGGATCACAAAGGCTAATGGCGATACTGCCAAGAGTGAAAGGAATAGTGTGAGTACCATGACCGCCATCTGCATCGCCGTAAGGAGCCGTTTTAAAGCGTTTAGAAACTATGGCGTCAAAGAAGCGACTGCCACCACTTATTTTATTGGCCATAAAGTAAGGTGCCGCTCCTGCTGTACTGGTCTGTCCACCCCAGCGCAAATTGAGGTCGAATTCTTTTTTCTGAACACTGCGTCCAGATGAGCGTCCATAAGGAACTGTGCCGCGAATCGCCAGGGCCTGTATGGCTTCCATCATTTTGAGCGCCGTACCGCGAGTGAATTCGGCCGGAGTGTGCTCAGCCAAGGCTAATGCACAGGCGATGGTGCCACTGCCGGAAACCTGGCCGGAACCGCCATAGCCGGGGTTGTGATAGTGGTGTCCGGCAATGTCGCCGATAAGTAGTGCTTCTTCACAGCGTTTTAAGGCCAGAGAGAGGCCTGGCAAAATGGTTTTATCTTTAGTGCGCAGGTAATACTCGGCAAGGAACATGGCGTTAATACCACGGGTCCAGCTCCAGTTTGAGCATTGCCCGCTATAAGCTACATAGTGTGCAGCCCGGCGTATATTTTTATTGTAGTCACTATTGTCTTCTGCCAATAAACCAAGGCCACACATAGAGGTATAAAATGCCGGAGTAGTGTAGCCCTCTATGTAGGGCCAGGAACCATCGGGGCTTTGCTGAATGGCCAATCTCTTAGCAGTAATAGCGCTGTAATTTCGAACCTTGGCGCTTTTAGGATCAAAGGTTTTGCCAAAGCTACCGATTTTGGGGATCTTAATATCGATTGTTTTGACGTATCTATCGAGGCTTTTAGGTAAGCTGGATTGGGCAACAGACCCAAAAGAGATTTGAGTTGAATTTTTGTCTTTGTTCAAGATGTCTCCAGTGAGTTTCCATTTCCCCGGAGGCAGGACAAACTGAAAGTGAAAAGGGCCTTTGATTAGCCAATCTTTGGTATTTTTATCGATAAAGCGATTTGTCCAAAAATTATTGTTAAATACCGGTCCTCTTTCTAAGCGGTCAAGAGCGACTTTAAGTCCCTCGCTGTTGATAATTGTGATATTAGAAAAAATAAGCGAGCTGTACGTTTCACCTTTAATGCTGAAGTATTGCGAAGCCGGTATTTTGACGTCGATCTTTTGTGTTTTTTGAGCAGAAAGTTTCAGCTTTTTAAACTCTTTTTCCTGTCGTTCAGTCTTTTTCGGAGATTGGAATTTAGACGGTAGTCTTAAGATTTTAAGGCGCACAGATCCACGCCCTTCAGCGCGGTCGATCAGTTCACCCGCATGGATCTCCAGACCACGGTTTTCACGGGCGCTATATTTGTTATCGAGGTTTGTCCATAAAGCAGATTTTAGGGGTTCTTCTTCTATCTCAAGTATGAGATCGCCTTCCTTGAGACTATTGGCTGCAGGCCCGTCTTTTTGCACCCTGATTATTTCAAAAGCATTCTGGGTCGGGCCGTGAGAATCTTTTATAACTTCAGGGAACTTCGCAAGTGCTTCTTTATAACGCAGAGCCCAGTTTTGGTCGTGCATATATGTGTTTATTCCCAAAGGTCCGAGGTTTATAAAGTACCTTGGTAGCATGAAGGACACTCTGGGATCCCAGCGTTTGCCAAATGGGTGCGGATTGTTTGCCAGCCAGGTATTTATATTGAAGTGGCTGCCATAATCCTTTTCCCATTGAGAGATACTAAAGCTATTTGTAGTGGGAGCTTTGAGAACATCGCCCAAAAGGCTGGCGCTGAAAAGCAGAAAGTATGCTGCGCAACTTAGAGTTATTTTGTTGAGTTTATAGAAGGTCATATATAATCCAGAATCAGAATAATTATTGTCAATTTTGAGCTGTTTATAGAGCGAAGCTATCGATAAAAAGAAGAGGAGTCAAGTGACCCGGAAATGCCCTCTTGGGTCATTCCGAGATTTCTGGATTATGTGTAATTGAGTCTTATAGTTGATATTTTTGATTCTCTGTAATGAAAATATAGAAAAAAAGTTGAGGTAATTTTGCGCTGAATACTTTTGTCGAGGCATTTTGCTGTATATTTCAAAATGCATAATAAAATAAATTTATCGAGAGAGGAACCCGTGAGCTCAATAGTGAGTGATTTTGGTGATATTTATCCAAAGCTGTTTAAGGCTTTAGGAAGTTCCGAGGTTTCTATTATCAATGCACAGGCCAGAAGTGAAATATCTTTAAACTTTCGCGGTTACTCTCCGCGCTTTTATATAGCTTTAAACGGGCAGGTTAATTTGGAAGTTGACTCTGTCATGCATGTTTTAAAGGCTGGTTCGGCTCTGGTTGCCGGGAATTATGAAAAACTTAATCTTAAAGGTGCTGATCAAGAAGCAGTCGTTTATGAATTTGTTCACAATGCTAACAGTTTGTGGATCCGCTTGTATGAAGGGCGCCGTGAGTTCTCACGCAACTTAATGGTACCGCTTACTGACCAGAGCTATGAAGACTTTAATTCTTTGTGGGCTGTTTTACTCAAGAAGGAGACCGTGGACAGTTTTGAGAGTGAGTTTGGTCGTAGCTTTCTTAAGATTTTACTTGGGCTTTATGAAAAACAGTTTTTAGAGGTTAATTGGCAAGAAGGGGAAATTGAAAGAAAAGAGAGCTTTGCCCGTTTTGCCCAGATTCAGGCTTACGTAGCCAGAAACCTAACAGAAGACCTTAATCTGCATTTTATTTGTCAAAAGTTTCAATTACCGGTTAAAGAATTGACTGAAATTGTCCGGACTTCTCAGAAGGCGACTTTCAAGCAGATGGTGATCTTACTGCGGTTGAATAAATCTCGCAAACTCTTAATTCAGCAAGACTGCAGTATTCCCGATCTGGCCGCTGAATGTGGTTTTAATTCAGATGATCACTTTATTTATACCTTTAAGCAGAATTTCGGGATATCTCCCAAAAAGCAGACACGTTTACTGTTAAATGGCAAAGAGAAGAGCCATGAAGAGTTACAGGAACTGCACGAATTGCGCTATTATAGTTTTATTCCTGAAAGGCGGGATAATCTGCCGCAGACCTTGCCGCTATCTGCTATCCCCGTTCCTACTGTCTGTTACATCATTAATGAAACAGCTGCCGAAGTTGACCTGTATTATCTTTGTCCGGAAACCAATGAAGAGATTTACCTGCAGGAGATTATTATTCATGAGCGCTGCCACTATAACATGATGGTCAATGACATCATTGTCCTCAGAGATAAGTCAGGTACTTTCCTTTCATGGTTTCTCATTGAGGACAGGCTTTGTCAGGCCTTAATTACGGCTTAATTTCAAAATAGTCGAAAATACAAAATCGAGAGTCACTCTTGTAGTTAATCTGCGTTTCTTCATGTAAAAATTAGGATCATGAATGAAATATTTATTATTGTTTTTATTATCTGTGAATCTCTATGGAGATAAAGAGAAAAACTTTGCAGAAGTTAAGAAGATTTTTGAAGGTGCTTGTTTAAAGTGTCACTCAGATAGTAATGCCGCAGAGAATGGTGGCCTCAATATGTCGACTTTCAAAGGTATGTTAAAAGGCGGTAATGTTTGGGGGGCCGGTTTAACAGTCGGTAATGGTCAAGCAAGTCCTGTGTACTTACTAACGACATTGCCTCCAGGAACTCGTCAGGAATCAAAAATCATGCCTCCAGACCCTTTTCGACCTTTGGAGGACAGCGCCAAGCAAGTCATCAAAAAATGGATCGATGAAGGAGCTTACTGGCCGGAAGGAGTGAAGCTGAAGTACAGCCCGCCGAAATTCAGTACGATTAAACCGACTGAATTGTACAAGGCTCTCTTTGTCGATCAGGTCCATAAGGTCGATAAGTTTGAAAACTATGAAAGTCTTATTCCGGGTTCTAAATTAATATACTCTATGGTGGCTATACCGGGTGGTACATTGGTTCGCGAAGGAAAAGACTCGCGAGAATCAGCAAGAAAAATATCGCTTGATCCTTTCTGGATGGGGAAGTATGAAGTGACATGGGATGAATACGAAGGCTTTCTGTTTCGCACGTTTCAGAAGAAGAACCAACCTAGGGAGAACTTATCGCGTGTTGTTAGTCATCCCACTCCGCCTTATGTCGATATGAGCTTTGGTATGGGCAAGAAAAGAAGGCCGGCTATTTGTCTGACTCAGCTTGCCGTTAAAGCTTATTGTATGTGGCTCAGTGCGAAGACCGGGCACTTTTATCGTCTGCCAACGGAAGCTGAGTGGGAATATGCTTGTCGTGCCGGAACCAAGACCAAGTACTATTGGGGCGATGACATCAATGACTTTAACGATTATGAATGGTTTTATGATAATACCGATGAAATTTACCAGGAAATAGGCACTAAAAAGCCGAATCCATTTGGTTTGCACGACATGTTGGGAAATGTCTCCGAGTGGTGCCTGGACAGTTATCGTGAAGACTTCGGCACCAAATCCGCTTCTCATAATCCAATAGCGCTGCCACTTAAAAATCCGGCCCTTAATCCTGCTATGGAAGCACCATGGCCAACAAAGATTTATGGTCGCATTGTCAAAGGCGGTAATTATCAGGATGATAGTACAGATGTCACGCCGGCGCGCAGACTCATCTCTTCAAAAGAATGGAAACAGCTCGACCCGCAATTGCCTAAATCTGTCTGGTGGATGACCGATTCTCTCCATGTTGGATTCCGCATTGTCAGATCAAAAGAAATTCCGCCTCTTGAGGAATTACATAAGTACTGGCCGACAGACGAAGAAATAAAATCCATTCCGAAAAGGTAGGAGAGCAGGCCGCTTCGCTTGTAGTTCGCTTCGCTTGTAGTTCGCTTCGCTTTTTAGGTGGAATTCCTGGGATCGCGGGCTGCCAGCCTGAACTAAGAGTACTGTGCAAGATTCTTAAGGGGCGCGCTCCTTAAGCAGGCATGGGCGTCGCCCATTATTTAAAGAACCTCCGGTGGCCTAGGAGCCCTTGGGGGCATTAATTTTTGCTTAAGCGCGGTTCACCGCACTTTGCCTAGAGACTAAATACACCCTGGCAGAGTTTGTCGGCGATGATGAAGGTAGAGCAATAGTCGCCTGCGTCATTCTTAGTCTTAAAGACGGTGCCGACGGTAACATTGAAGCGGTAGCGGCGATGATTGTCGATTTTAGCAACGAAGACTTCGCGGCTGCCGGCATAGATTTCATAGAGATGTCTTACTTCACCACTCTCATTGGCAAAGTAACAGACGGTGGGTGCGCCTATTCTTGTTGAATCTTGTTCCAGGTCTGGTATTTCATCTGGAGTAAACTCTGTTAAGAAACTGAATTCGGCCATTTCGTGGAGGGCCATTTTGGCCTTTGCTGTTTGATTCTGTTGCTTAGTGGTTTTCTTATTGAGCTGAAAAGGACTCATACCAAAAATCTGCCTGAAGCAGTAGATGAAGTGGTCCGGAGAATTAAATCCTGTGGCACTGGCAATTTCGGCAATACTACGATCGGAAGTGACTAATAAACCACGTGCTTTATTGAGGCGCAATTGGATGAGAGTTTGTTTGAAGTTGCAGCGTTGCCAATGCATAAACAGCCTGGACATTTTTTTGTAGTTGATGCTAAACTTATCGCAAATTTCCAAACGGTTTAAGTCTTTCTGAATATTCTCAGCCATGTAACTCAAAATTGCAAAAAACTCTGCTTCTCCTTTGTCTTTTTTCTTCTCCTTCTCTATCGGTAGCGTCAAGTAGTAGGACATCTCATTGAAGAGTAGGGTGCAGAGACTTTGATTTTTAATCAAGCTGTATTCTGCCGGTCTTTCAGAATAAAGAGTTAAGGCCTGCCATATGTCAATAAATTGTTTTTCGCTATCGGTCGAAACATACTTTATGGGTATAATCGGCTCAAAGTCGGAATCTTTATGGTAGATATACCAGACGCTGGGGTGTGAGAGGATGAACTCATGGGCAACACCGACTAAGGAAGTCATGTCAAACTTACAGTGCTGGCCAATAACCAGAATGTTGTTTTCTACCATACTTACCGGCTGATTGTTGACTTCACAGTTAAGTTGACCGGACTCAATATAAATAATCCTGGCGGCATGAGCGGCAATGACATTGGCGGCGAGAGCTTTGCCCTCTGGACTTTGAATGACTTGTAAATCGGTTATCGTTTGTTGACCACTCCTTAAAGAAGTCAGTAACTCTCGCAATTTTAAAAGTTTGTCTCTCGTCATTATTGCCTCAATGGTTTTCGGGGAAAGTATATTTATTTCTATATTATCACAAGATTTTATTCTTACTCAATACTTAGCCTCGTTAAATTATCTATATATTTTGTGTTTGAACTTATTTTAAATAAAACATCATATCTTATTCGGGGCCGGCTTGATTTTGAGCCTAACTCAATCTTAGGGAACTAAAAATCTATATATTTTGGTCTTCGCATCATCAGTTTTTAGTGGCCTCTATATACAGAGCCCTTATTATGGTGGTTTAAAAATCTATACTCATAGATTTTGACTGGAGTCGCAAATTTGAATTGGGTGATTTTGTGTACAATATTTAATTCCATATATGATATTTATGTGTTGATCGGCATCAGGACAGGAAACTTCCAATAAAGATCTGCTCACACTACTTAGCTATAGGAAATGATACTATTGAATAAGTCTGCCAAATATATTCTTACTCTATTTTTGAGTATTGCCTTTGTCGTCCAGGTCGACATGACTGCCAATGATTTGCCGCCTCTAAATAAGGCAAGAAGTATTGGTCGTTTGAATTCAGATTTACTAAAAGCTAAACCAGCGACAAAGAGCACTTCAAAGCTTGTGCCTAAAGCCAACTTAGCTGATTTTAATAAAGTGATCGGTCCGTTATTCAAGCAAAAATGTCAGGCTTGTCACGGTCCGAAAAAAGCCAAGGCTAAGTTTCGTATCGATGCCCTCAATCCCGATTTATTGTCTGGCGAAGATGTCAGTCACTGGTTGGAAGTTTATGAAGTTTTAAGTAATTCTGAGATGCCTCCAGAAGATGAGCCGGATTTCCATTTGGCTGATAAAGAACGCAACAAGATCGTAGACTGGTTGGGGGCCGAAATCTGCAAAGCTTCAGAGGTGCGCCGTAACGAGAAAGGCCATTCTTCAATTCGCCGTATGGCCAGGTATGAATACAATAACGCCCTGCAGGACCTTCTTGGTTTGCCCTATGATTTTGTCGACACCCTGGTGACCGAAACTGTATCTGAAGATGGCTTTAAAAACAGCTCTGAACATTTAAAAATGTCAGCCATGCAGTTTGAGACATACCGGGAGATTGGCTTACAGGCTTTAAAAAAGGCTACCGTAAATGGCAAGCAGCCTGAGCCGGTGAAGTATCAGATATCGATGCACAAAATTATGGAAGATTTTATTAAAAAAATCGATACGAAGACTAAGAAACCTAAAGTGCATGTCTTCAACAGCAAAGATAAAGACTATGCAAAATCGCGCCAGAGGCCTCATTTATTGAACACTCAAACCGGTGATGCCATTCGTTACTCAGGTGGAACTTTTAGGCCGGCTAATTCTGCACCGGCGAAATTCATCTCCATTCATCACAAAAACCTGTCTCGTATGAAAGTAGATGGTATCCGGCTAAAAATTACCGGCAGTAAAAGCTTTCCTTTAAATTTAAGTGAAGTGGCAGTTTACAGCGCGGGTCGTAACATTGCTCATAAAGCTCAAACCACTCAGTCTTCGCAGCATGGTCATTACTCCGCGGCTCTTTTAGTCGATGGCAATTTAACTAACTTTGCTCATACCAAAGGCGAAAAGAATGGCTGGTTCAAACTGGCGTTTGATAAGAAAGTTCAGATAGATCACTTGAGGGTTTGGCCAAGAGACGGCTTTAAGGATCGTTTTGCCGGTGGAGTTGTTGAATTCCTCCAAGGTGAGAGAGTCGTCGCCACAGTTAAGGCGGATGGTTTAAATGAAGAGCTGGGAACGGCAGATGATTTAGTTAATAAAGCGTCATCTTCTCCAGTTGCTTTATTGCTAAACGCCAATCAGCAAATGAATTTAAATCTGCGTCACCACCTGCCGGATGAAGGCACCATGCGGGTCAGTATAAAAGCGTCCCGCACCACAATGAATGAAAACGAATTTGCCGGTCTAAGACTTCTCTTTGGGGCCCACACCAGTAACAATGCCAACTTTATGGAGGTCGTCAGTCAAGCTGACATTCCGGTAACGGCTCAGCCAGGTAAGTCGCAGATGATTCATTTTGATATTCCTCTAAGTGAAATTCGTCGCAATCCTTTCCGCAAAAACAAAACAACATTTCCGCGCCGCGATGAACTCATGACGATCAAAAATATCTCGAATGTATCCGACCCGGTTAAAGGAAAAGCTCCGCTGGCGGTCTTGATTGAGAAAATCGAAATCAGCGGCCCTTATTATGAGCAATGGCCACCAGCAACACATACAAAGATTTTTATTGAGAGTAATAATAAAGGCAATGAAGAAAGTTACAGCCGCGAGATCCTCAAAAAGTTTATGATTCGCTGTTGGCGTCGTCCGGTAACGACTGCTGAAGTAGAGAGATATGCTCTTTTATTTAATAACTACAGACCGCAGTTTGAGCATTTTGAAGATGCCATTCTTGAGGTATTAGCTGCAGTGATGGCCTCACCGGAATTCCTTTATCTGATCCAGACTAAAGAAATGGCATCGTTGAAATCCGGAGGCAATATAAGTGATCTTGAATTGGCCAATCGTCTGTCATTCTTCCTGTGGTCCAGTCTTCCTGACTTCACTTTATTGAAGCTGGCTCATCAACAAAAGCTTAAGGATCCCAAAGTGTTGTTGGGGCAGGTGAAACGCATGTTGGCCGATTCACGAGGTAAGCGCTTTGCTGAAAGTTTTGTGACACAGTGGCTGGGGCTCGATGGTATAGAAAGTGTCAGTATAGATAAAGAGCAACACAAGTCTTACAAAGCGGATTTAGAAAGCGCTATGCTACAGGAACCACAGGCTTACTTTAACGAAGTTTTAAGTTCGAATAGCAGCATCATGGACTTTATTCACTCGGACTATGCAGTGATCAACGAGAGACTGGCTAAGCATTATAAGATTCCAAATGTTTATGGGCCGCATTTCCGTAAAGTTGGAATCACTCCGGAGCATCATCGTGGAGGTATTTTAACAAGTGCAATAGTGTCAACGATGAATTCAAATGGCAAAGAGTCGAACCCTTTAAAAAGAGGTGTCTGGTTGCTGGAACATATTTTACATGATCCGCCACCACCACCGCCGCCGAACGTGCCTGAAGTGGATTTGACGGATCCGGAAATTCTTAAGATGACATTGAAGGAGCAGATCGAAGATCATCGCGATAATGCCGCCTGTCGATCCTGTCATATGAAAATTGATCCGTGGGGAATTGCCTTTGAAAATTACGATGCCATCGGCGCTTTCCGGACTCAGGTAAAGCAAAAGCCGGTAGATGCGACATCGACTCTTTTTAATAAGCAGGAGTTGGCCGGAATGGAAGGTTTGAAGAGTTACCTTTTAACAGACCGTCAGGATCAATTTGCCAAAGCATTTACACATAAAATGCTGACCTTTGCTCTCGGTCGTCCTTTGAGTTTCAGTGATCGCCGTGAGGTCAATAATATTGCCATAAAATTGCGTAAAAACGGTGATGGTCTTAACACCTTAGTGAAGCTCATCGTCACCAGTAAAATCTTTCAATCCAAATAAGCGAGCCAATCATGAATAAAACTCATTTTTCAATCAATAGAAGAAAATTCCTTCAGGGTACCGGAATAGCTTTGGCCCTGCCATGGATGGAAACCTTTGCTGCCGGAAATGTAAGTAAAACTCCTAAGCGTTTTTTCAGTGTTTATCATCCGGATGGCGTCGGTTTACCTTTAAAGAAAGATCCAGCCTGGAAAGATTGGAGCTGGTTCCCGGAAGGTGGCGAAAAAGATTTTAGATTGACTAAAGTTCTCGATGTTCTGGAACCATTGCGCGAAAATATTACTATTTATTCTGGCCTGTCTCATCCGGGGCACAGAAGCGTACACGGCCATTCAAATGCCGATCAGTACTTAACTGGAGCCACTTATGGCGGTTTCGGTGACTACAAAAACACCATCTCTATGGATCAGGTTTATGCCAATCACATCGGTGAATTCACTCGTCATTCTTCTTTAGTGATGTCGACCAATGGCGGCACCGGTGCACCACGCGGTGCTCAGACTTCGTCCTTTAATGCTCAGGGCAGGGCGATTCCGGCGATGAATAAGCCCAAACAGATTTTTGATATGCTCTTTGCTACCAGTGGAAAAGATGCCCGCGATCAATTAGCCAGAAGTAAGAGTGCTCTGGATGTTTTTATCGCCGATACCAAATCTTTGAATCGCAAAATATCCAAACACGATCAACAGACTCTTCAGCAGTATCTCGATGCCGTGCGCGATACTGAAGTAAAGTTGGCGAAAGCTCAAAAATGGATAGATACGCCGGTAGCGAATGTCGATGCCCGCGGTTTAAAGCTGGATGCCGATCCCGGCAAAGCTGCGCGTGATTATGTACAAACTATATACAATCTGACGTATTTGGCTTTTCAGACGGATACCACCAGAGTGGCGACTTATATGATGGGCCGTGAAAATGGTGCCGGGCCGCACGATTTATTATCGAATGCCGTTGGCCTAAAGAATGCTCACAATTTGACGCATGATGTCAAGAAGCCAAATGGCTGGCAGAATCTGGGGAACTACAATCGCTTTCAGGCGGAAGAGTTCGGTCGCTTTGTGCAAAAACTAAAGGACACTCCAGAGCCAAATGGCAATGGCAGTATGTTGGATAATACCTTTGCCATGCATGGCTCTGCCTCGAGTAGTTTTCACTTGTCGCGTAATTATCCGATCATCTCAGCCGGTGGTAAAAACCTTGGTTTTGAAAATGGCCGTTACCTCAAGTTTGGTTCAGGAAATGAAGACAACCAAGCTGGAGCTGGAATTACTTCAGATGCCGGTTGGAAAACTAAATCTAAAGTGACTGAAGAACCTCTGGCCCATTTATTCGTCACAATCCTCCAAAGGCTGGGAGTTGAGACTGACAGCTTTGCCGGCTTTGAAGGTGGTTTGGATAGGGTTTAAAGCAGGTTTCAGGATTAGACAGAGAGGCGTCTTTTCCTGACTAAATGCTATCGAAATTATACATTATTATGTAGAAGGCTGCGTAGTTTTTCAGAAAGATTAATTACGCAGTATTTGCTTTTTCTAAAGATATTTTATTATTTTTCCAGTATTGTCGATAAGAACATGAAATTTGGTTTTCAGTTAAAATTTGGATATGTATAGTGAGCCTCTAAGACAAAATAGAAAAAAGATATAATCACCCATTTATCGGCTGGCAAGAAACCCTGCAAGTTAACAGTGGCAGCCTTCGCTGCGCACTATGAAGTCAGTACGACGCCGGTTCGGATACTCATTGCTCGAGTCCGGTGTTTTGCAAAAACTGCCGAATGGCCGTTTGCAATCGACTCTTGATGACAAGCAGTCAGTCGTTGATTCTCATAATAAGCTTGAGGATAAGCATTCCTATGAATTGATTCTTCGGGATATTGTCAATAAAAGTCTGTCTAAGGCCGAAGAATTTATTCGCGAATAGGGTACGGCTGAAAAGTTCGCTTTGAGTCGATCGCCAGTCAGAGAGATTTTACTGCATATCTCTGGAGAGGGAATGCTGCAGCATATTCCGCACTGAGGCTGGCGGGTACGCTCATTTTCTCAGGAAGATCTTGATTCTTAATTGCAGATTCGAGAAGTTATGGAGTCGAGAGCCCTGGATTTGGCCTGGGGGAAGTTACTGGATATCGATTTGCAGGAAATGTACGATGGCAATAAACCGGCAGAGTCTGAAGAGAATACAGCGACTATCGACAATCGTCTGCATGCTTATATTGTCGAAAAGGCGGATGACTACTACATCACAGATTTCTTTTACCGGTCACGAACCTTTTTTTAATTCTCTTTGAGTGGTAAGGTGAAGATCGCCTTGCTGCCGCCGAAACTGTTGTTCAGCACCGGGCCATGTTAGGAGCTTTATTGAATCGGGATAAAGCAGCAGCTGTTGATACTTTAAAGCAACACATTAACTACCATCACCCAGTCTTGAAAGACATTAAAAAAATCGGGTGAAGGGAAATACTCTGAAGGTTGTGTGCAAGATGTTCTCAGACTTCCCAATGGCAATACTTTGGTTGCCTGTGGAACCAAGGCCAGGATTTTGGAAATTACTCCAGATAAAAAGATCGTCTGGCAGTTAGTGAGAGATGATTATCCTGAGTTAAATTTAAGCAATGCCTGCGGGCTGAACTTCTCAAAGACGGTTCAATTTTAGTGACTAACTTCTTACGGGAGAATACCGGTAGGGGAGGACATGCCTTTGTGTTGAATAAGAATCGAAAAGTTACCTGGACTTTCACTGATCACAAAAATGTTAAAGCGGCCAGTCGGATATTTGCGATTGAGAAATAAAGTTTTCAGAAAAATATCAGTCAATGGTCATATATGTTATTTAGCTGTGTTTGAAAATTCCTGAAGAAAGAAATGAGGACTTCAGGAATGGAAAATATCGAAGAATTATATGATGATTGCTACGATGAATTAACAATAGAAGAAATTCAGGAGGAATACTTAAAACAACGTTTGAAAGAAAGTCTCATAGGGCCAGTTATATCGACTTTTTTTCATCTGACTTTAATTGTGATTCTAGCTCTATTGATTAAGGATAAGTACAAAGAGGAAGCGGCAGATATTCAGGTTTATTTAGAAGAGATCGAAGATGTTCAGATCGAAGAGCCGTCGCCTATTGAAGAACCCACTCCGGAAGAAGTTGAAGAGGCAGATGTTGTTAATCCTACTCTAACAACAATTGCTATTGAAAATGTTGAGACCGCGGATAGTGCATTAGAGGATGTTAGCGATGAAGCTCCTTCTACCGAAGATGATGCAA
Source organism: Lentisphaerales bacterium (assembly GCA_022446985.1). GTDB lineage: Bacteria > Verrucomicrobiota > Lentisphaeria > Lentisphaerales > Lentisphaeraceae > JAKVBD01. The sequence continues at coordinate 14,061 of JAKVBD010000039.1, read as the reverse complement.
ATGTAGAAGCTGTCGCAGATGTTGTTGTCTCTCCTTCGGCTTTTGCGTCTCCCAGTGTATTTGGAGGACGAAGTGCTGGAGGGCGTGCTTCAGCAGTCTCAAAATTTGGAGGCTCAAAGATCGGTCAGCAGAAGTTGTTTAAAGCACTTTACTGGCTTAAGAAAGTTCAAAACCCCAATGGTTCTTGGGGAAATGTTAAACAATCAGCTTTTACAGGTTTGGCATTACTTACATTTTTAGCTCATGGCGAAACTCCGAGTTCAAAAGACTTTGGTGTCACAGTTCGTAAAGCTATGGAGTGGCTCGCAGATGATGATCACCAAGCCATTGTTGGAAATGGCTATGCGAATGCGATAAAGGCTTATGCTCTGGCAGAGGCTTATGCTATGACTGGAGTATCGATTCTGGAAGTAGCGATGAACCAAAATATTCGTAAGATTATAGATGGTCAACAGGATGAAGGTTGTTTTAATTACGGCTTCCGCAAAGATGGCAGAGCTGATTTATCCTTAGCCGGTTGGAACTACCAGGCTCTGAAAGCTGCTTATGGTGCCGGCTGTGAAGAAGAAGGACTTTATGAAGCTATCAATAAAGGCATATCCTGGCTAAAAGCGAGAGCTGCGAAAAGTGATTATGGGAAAGGTTTCCCCTATGCAGAAAAAGGTGGAACACCGGCAGGCAATGGTAAGCATACGATGCGGGCAGTTGGTGTTTTGTGTTTACAGCTTTTTGGTGAAGGCAAAACTCCCGAGATGGCCGATGAGATTCAAGCTATTATTGACGAAGACTATACAAAGCTAAGTTGGCAGCAGCCACCTGCAGAATCACTTTATGGCTGGTACTATGCGACTCAATGTATGTTTCAGGAAGGCGGCAAACCGTGGAAAGCCTGGAATAGAAAATTTCAAAAAATTCTGGGCGATAATCAAAATCCTGAAGGTTTTTGGGAATACCCAGGTAAGTACCATGAAGCAAGAGGGGATATCACAACAGAACGTGTCTATGCAACTACCTTATGTGCTCTAATGCTGACGGTTTATTATCGCTATTTGCCATCTACTAAAGGAGCAATCGGTGATGGCAAGGCCGCAAAGAAAAAGTCACCTGAAGTTGTGATTGAAGAAGAAGGTCTAAATTTAATTGAGTAGTTAAGTTGTTTCGCTAAAAAGTCTTATCACTCAGTCATATTTGTCATCTGCTGGTGTTCTAAAGCTGCAATGAAGTTTAAACCATCAGGTGACAGATATGAAGAAATTAAAGTTGGCCTTTATTGGCTGTGGTTCGAGAGTCAAAATATATTCTCAATTGGCGGCTGCCTCTCAAGAAAAGTTTGAGTTGGTGGCAGCAGCGGATTTGCGTCCTGAAAGAGTTGAGTTTATCAAAAACTTATCAACTTTAGAGAACTTCAAAAGTTATGAAAGTGGCGATCAACTACTCTCAGATTTACCAGAGGCAGATATTATTGTTATTGGTACTCAGGATCAGAGTCATTTTGAGCCTTGTGTGAAAGCCCTAAATGCCGGGTACCATGTAATGGTCGAAAAGCCCTTGTCTACAGACCTGTCAGAAATCCGTCAAATTGAAGCCCTTGCTAATAAGCTCAAAAAACGGGTTATGGTCTGCCATGTGTTGCGTTATACTCCCTTTTACAAAGAAGTTAAGCGGATGATTGCCAGCGGTCTTCTGGGAGAGATTGTCAATGTTCGAGCTGTTGAAGGCATCAATCCCTGGCATTTCAGTCATTCGTATGTACGCGGCCATTGGGCCGATACTTCTAAGAGTTCCCCGATGATTGTCGCCAAGTGTTGTCATGATCTTGATATCTTACGGTGGCTGATCGGCAAGTCGTGTAAAAAAGTCTCAAGCTATGGAGAACTCAGTTATTTTACCGAGAGTAAAAAACATGAGCATTTGCCAGAGCGTTGTAATCATGATTGTCCAGAAGCTAAAAGCTGCTTTTATAATGCCGCGAAATATACCAGCAAAGATTTTAGGAAAACCTGGTTGTCACAGATATATGATAGCTACGATATAGCTGATGATCAGGAAGTCTTAGAGTGGCTGGAATCTTCTGATTGGGGAAGGTGTGTTTATAAGTGTGATAATAATGCTGTTGATCATCAGGTCGTAAATTTAGATTTCGGAGATTGCACTGCATCATTTACTGTGACTGCTTTTGAGCATGGCAGACATTTAGAATTATTTGGTACTAAAGCTGTTCTGAAAGGTGGTGATTTCTACCGCCGTCATTTGGGAGCCGACATAATTGTTGAAGACCATCATGGGAATGTTACAGAAAAGGTCTTTTTTGAATTGAGTGATGAAGCTTATCATCATATGGGCGGCGATGAAGGTTTGGTGGAAGCCTTATATGAACAGATGGTCGATTGGCCTTTAAGTCAAAGTCTGGAAAGCCTTTCTGAAGTAGTCGAAGGCCATGCTTTGGCATTTGCTGCAGAAGAATCCCGTTTAGAGCAAATGAATTGATCTTTTAAGTATACTCGGCTTTCAATTTAAGAGTGAGGGCCGGTCGCTTTACCTTCTGTAAAAAGTCAACGCTCCCCGTTGCCCATTAGAACTTATATAGAACCCTTCCAGTTTTTGCCCATTCGGACTTAGGGTTAATTGATGGTAACCACTGGTTGCCCAGTCATCAATTGTTTGTAAGACGTTCACATTATACTTGAGAACACCATTCTTAAATGTACCTTCGCCTATTTCAAAAAAGGGTTTGCCCTGGTAGTGAAAGAAATGGGTCATGGCGACTTTTTCTCCCTTAACTTGAAAGCTCACATAACAGTTTGAGAAGTCAGGGTTTGGGGAGTCCTGCCATAAACCACTTAGAGTATGTGGTTCATTTTGTGTACATGAAACTAGAAGAAGAGTATTTATAAGTAGTAAATTTTTCATTTATTCTGCTTTCTATAAGCTATATTTTTGTTTAGAAACTCAACATGACCATCTACAAAGGTAAAATTATAAAAGAGAGTGATGTGATGGACGGAGTTACCTAAATGAGCATTAGCATTTCCCATACTGGCACAGCCTTGCCCACCACGGTGATTTGCACCGTGGTAGCGTTCACCAAGCATAATCAGTTCAGATGGGTGACTGAAAGCAGAATGTCGATTACTGACTCCAGCTTCACTGCCGATGCCTTTCAACTGCGATTCATCGGTTTGCCCCCAGTCACTCACTCCACTGTTTAGTGAGTAGGAGCGTTTGATATAATTAGTTCTTAATATGTGATCAGCGGGACATTGAAATACAGAGTCATTGGCGGCTGCACTGACAGTATCTGGCAGTGGGTTTTCGTTTTTTTCCGTCTGAGAAAGGTAATCTACTATATGGTCGTCCCAGGTAACGCCGTTATAAGCAGCCGGTGGGAAATAATCCTCATTACTGGATGAATATATTTCCATGAGTATCGCCAGTTGTCGTTGTTGGCTTTTGCAGACTGCTGTCACAGTGGTACTTCTGACTTTAGCTAAAGCAGGCATGAGAATAGTTGTTAATATTCCCATTATGGCAATAACCAATAAGAGCTCAATAAGAGTAAACCATTTCACTTTTCTCATTTTAAATCACCTGCTTATGAATTAATAATTTTTTCTTTTAAAAGTTCCTCTGAACTATTAGTTATATTTTCAGGTTCCATTTTGTCAGCGAGACCTGAGAACGCCTGACGTTTCATCATGCCAATCAAGAAGTAACCGCTGATACTTGCGGCTGCTAAGTAACCAAGTGCGGGAGTCCACTGGTGAAAAAGCAGGGAGCCGATGCCGAGCATGAGGCCATAGAGGCAAATGACGGTCACAAACCAGCCTTTGAAGTTCGTCGCAAATTCTCCCTTGGGAGAAGGAACACCAGTCAGTTTTTCAACTTTGCTCCAACCGAATGAAGAGATTCTGAGTTTGCGGTAGAAGGAAAGGTCATGATCTTTTGGCTTTGAACTGGACAGAAAGGCGAACGGAATCCACAGTAGTGGCGGAATGATCGTCATGGCCGTGATGCGAATACCAAAAATAACCCAACCTTTAATTTCACTTCCCATGCCAATGCTAAGGTGAATCGACTCGAGAAACTCTTTCGAGATAAAGTCGATGTTTAAGACTGCAGTTAGGATGACCGTCACCGCGAGGCAAACAAACTCTGTTGCGGCTGAAACCCTCCACCAATACCAACGGGCGATGAGAACCAGACCTACACCGGCCCATACCTGAGTTAAGAACTGAAAGGCAGTGATCATCATCGTTATTTTAGTGGCGATAACTGCAGCAAAGACCAGCATGATGACCATACAAAGCCGAGAGACAAAAACTATATTTTGGGAAGTCGCCTGCTTATTTATAAAAGCTTGGTAAAAGTCATTTACAACATAAGATGTGCCCCAATTCAGATGTGTGCTGATAGTACTCATGTAAGCGGCTAAAAAAGAAGCTACCATAATTCCCTTTAACCCAACCGGCAGGAATTGACTGATGGCTAAAGCGTAACTGTCTTCTGGGTTCTTGATGTCCGGGAAGTAAACCATGGCCAGCATACCAACGACTATCCAGGGCCAGGATCGCAGGACATAATTGGCGAAATAATACCAAAGAAAAGCTTTGGTCGCTTCATTTTCATTTTTTGTGGATAAAAGGCGCTGAACGTGAAAGCCGCCAGTAGGGAAACTCATCATCCATAATATGCCGACATAAACTAAAAAGAGCATGGTACCCACATTCCAGATAGATAGGTCTGGTATCATATTTAACATACTCATTTCAAAATTGGGGACGGCCTGTAATTTATGTATCAGGCCTTCTCCAGAAGAGGCATCTACGTACATGATAATTGCCAGAGCCATGGTGCCGATCATGGCAAAACAGAATTGAAATAAGTCGGTGTAGACGACTCCATATAGACCAGAGAGCGCCGAATAGGCGAGAACAAAAACGGTTAAGAAAACAAGAATGATAGCCATCCAGGTGACTCCGCCAACAATAGGCAGAAAGAAAATAGGTTCAGTTGATAAACCAAGGACAATAGTTGTGACTTTGGCCATGGCGAGAGTAACTGTGGCCATGATGGTGCAGTTGACTAAGAGACCGTCAAAGAGGGATTTAAAAACTCTCAAAGCTTTACTGGAGCGGGAATCGCCATAGCGCAGTTGGACGAAATCAACTTCGGTGACAACTTCACTGCGTCGCCAATAACGCGCTAAGAAGAAGATGGCGCCTATCTGGCCTATCGCCGCACACCACCAAAGCCAGTTACCGCTGATGCCCTGATCTCTGGAAACTCCGGCAACCCATTGAGGCGTATCCGATGAAAATGTCGTTGCGACTATTGAAGTACCTGCAACAAACCAGCCTAAGGAGCGTCCAGCTAGGAAGAAATCCTCTTTACCCTTTGAGGCTTTTTTTGTAAAGTAAAGACCAATCGCCAATGAGGCGGCGACAAACAAAATAACAACTAACCAGTCAATCCAATGCATGTAAATTCCTTTAATAATCGTAAAATTTTCATTAGGAACACAGCACTGAAGAGGAACTGACTGGAGAAGCTCTTTTTATGAGAAATTTAAAGTAGAGCCGGATTATGGCTTATGTTGAATTACCGAAACTGTAACTCGACATAAACCGGGAAATGGTCAGAAGGGTAACGCTGATTGACGGAATAACGGATAATCTCTGACTGCAAAATATCTGCGGTATTCTTTTCTATAAAAATATAGTCGATCTTATTGTTAAACTCATTAAATTTAAAGCCGCTAAAGGTGCCTGTTTCTTTGTCATCAGGATGTAATACAAAATGGCTGTCGACCAGCGGCATTGTATTATTTTCCTGTAAATAAAGCACAGGCTTTGAAGTTGGCTGTGCATTTAAATCGCCCATAAAGACCAGCGGGATAGCAGGCTTTCCTGCTTTCATTTTACGTACCATAAGTTCAGCTGAATTTATTCTTGAAAGAGTGGACTTGTGATCAAAATGGGTGTTATAAAGATAGAAGCTTTGCTGCGTCTGTTTATCGGTGAACATGACTTTGGTACAGATACGCAAAGGTTTGTTACCCCAGGATTTGGAGGGTACATTGGGAGTATCAGACAACCAGAAGGTTTCTACATCACTTGCTTTAAACTTGGCTTTTTTATAGAAAATACAGCTAAATTCACCTTCTTGAGTATCTTTCCCTTCCCGACTGCAGCCGACAAAATCATACTCGGGTAATGCTTCTAATAACTGTTCGATTTGAAAGTATTTAGCTTCTTGTAAACCGACTGCATCCGGCGAATAATTGCGAATGACATCGAAGACCATTTGTTTTCTTTTATCCCAATGGTTTTCACCATCTTTGGCCTGGCCATGACGAATGTTGAAAGTCATTAGCTTCAAAGAGTCACTAACGGTGGATTGGCATGAAACCAGAAAGGCTACGATACAAAGGAGAATGATTTTCATATAAATTCCTAATGGGTAAGATATGCTTAACTTATTGTAGAAAATAAAGTGTTTTCAGTAGTCAATTGTTACAGGTTAAATTATTTAATCTTCGGGTATATAAAAGTAGGGGCTTTCTTCGCGATTCAGTAATTTTGCCCAACTGACGTATTTTGCATGACCGTCGACAAAGCTGAAGTTACGGCCCAGTTTATCGAAATGTCTCAGGACAGGAAAGCGGTCAATATGTTTCTGAGTGACACTTTGGTCCTTGATGTCATCAGTATCGCTATCGCCAAATTGCATCACTTCGTTGGGACGATTCACCTGAAACATTCGTTTGAGATCTGTGTTGCTGTCGGAAACAGAGGCATTCTGGGCATAACTTTGCATGCCTTTCCAGCCAACTCCCAGGTTGTCGCGGGTGTCTTTGGGACAGATAAAAGCCGGCGATTGTAAATCTTCGACATCTTCACCGGTCAAAATCAGGTCAAGCTCAATGGCCCAGCCCCAACGGTCGAGAGGGAAATGATCGTTGTCTTTGTACCAGATTTGCGAGGCCTTAAAAATTTGCAGGGTATTACTTTGGCAGACTGCCGACTGGGCTGATTCTCGTGCATTTCTCAATGAAGGTAAAAGAATGGTAATGAGAATACTAATAACAGATATGACCAGCATGAGTTCTATTAAGGTAAATTTTTTCATTGTTTAGTTTTCCACGTTGAGATACCAATAGTTGATATTTTGAATGAGATCCAATTTTTTATGATTCTTTAAATTCATGACCTTCTCGGCAGATATTTATTTTCCCTTTTTCAGCTTACGAGTAAAGACAATTTCCGCCCAGACGGGTTTGTGATCCGACAAATGCTTTTCCATTTCAATGATTTCGCCTTCACTCGTAGTCGCGCCCGATGTTGTATTATAAAAAATGTGATCGATGACTCCTGCATTCCTTTTGGGGTTAAGGGCGTTCCAGGTAGACTTCTTAGAAAGATCTATTTTTAGATCTTTCCATGTCGGTCTCATCCCCGAATCCTCCAGGGTATTCATGGAAGCATCGCCGATCTTATTATTGAAATCCCCAACAACGATCACTCTCGGAGTTGGTTCCTTAGGAAGAACTTTAGTTGCAAGGTCATGGGCATTACCGCCTGTTGCTCGGGATTGGCGTATGTGAAGTGAGTAAAATGCAATGGTTATTCCGCCTATCTCAGTTGTCGCTCTGACAGCCGATGCACCTTTCCAGCCACCGATGAGTTTGTGTTCAACAGTTCCACTTAAAGGCGTCTTACTGAGAATCGTTTTATACTTACTCCTGTGATTTCCCGAAGACATTTTACCCACAAAACTATAGGGCATCCCGAGTACCTTGCCGACGCGTGCCGTCCAATCACTATCTGGAGCTTCGTTAAAGCCAATGATGTCCAGATTGTATGGCTTGAACATCTCACCAATTTCCTCAGGAGTGGCACTTTTACTGAACTCTACGTTATAAGCGGCAACGCGGACTTTGACGGATTGTTCATCTGATGCACTTACAGATGAAATCATTCCAAATAACAGGCTAAGGAAACACATTCTAAGAACGAACATACTTTTTGAAGTTTTCATAATTTTCACTTTATTGATTGTTAGGATTATATTTCTACCAACGACCCAGTGGATCATCTGGATGATAAAACCATGGAGCGGTATCGCGACTGAGTAGTGTAGACCAACTGACATACTCAACATGGCCGTCAATAAAACTGAAGTTGCGACCCAGATTATTGAAGTGCTTCATTACGGGGTACTTATGAATGCTTACCTGCCTGACACTTTGATCCATTCTATCATCCGTATCGCTGTCCCCGAATTGAATGGTCTTATCTGGGCTTTCCATTTGGAATATAGCCTTAAGCTTAGAATTACTATCAGAGAGAGTGCCGTTCTGGGCATAACTTTGCCTATTCCCCCAGCCGACGCCAAGATTGTCACGCTCGTCTTTTGGGCAGATAAAGACAGGCGATTGTAAATCCTTGATATCTTCACCGGTTAAAATCAGGTCAAGATCAATTGCCCAGCCCCAACGACGGAGTGGAAAATAATTATTGTTCTTATACAAGAGTTGCGCGGCTTTGGAAATTTCTGCAGTGTTACTTTTGCAGACTGCAGACTTCACGGATTCTCTAGCCTGATGCAGTTGAGGCAGGAGAATAGTAGTTAAAATACCAATTATGGTTATTACTAGCATGAGTTCTATCAGGGTAAAAAAAGTCTTACGCATGTTGCTTTTTCCTTTGAAAGTTCTTTACAGGTTATTCTGTCAAAATGTTGATTTTATGTTTCTAATAAATGTCGAATTTCACATAAAATCAACATTTATATTATATTTTACAATATAAATCAAATATTTTAGCATATTGAATCCCGCGAAATAGGATATTTGTGGGAAAGCCAACAGTTGATTTATATTGCTCTTGAAGCTGGAAATATGTATTTTAAGTTACTTAAAGATCCTAGCTGCTTTGATAGCTGTACCAACTTTTTCTAGAAGTGGCGTCAAATAGGCATAATATTGTTCATTTGCCGCGACAGCTTCGGGAGCTTTACTGCCTTTGTCGGAATAAATGTCATTTCTTACTGATTTCAGTCGTCTCACTTCATTGACAATTTCTTTGCTCATGATTTGATCGTGAATAGCCGCAACTTTGGCTTTTTCCTCTATGTTCATATCCATCTTTCTATAAGTTTTGGGCAAATACAAATAACGACTGTATAGGACGGCTTTTTGCTGATCGATTTTAACTTCAAATGAGTCGGTGCGGAAGGGCGTTGCCGGTAACCCCTCACGATTGTATAAATTGGCAAAGGGAAAACCAAAGTAAGCATAGCGAACGGCCACGGGTTTCTTTACCTTAGCTGATTCTAAAAGCACCGTGTTTTCTTTTATCCTTGCGTGGGCATCGTGGAATACTCTGTCGGCACCGCAAAGCTGAAAGCCCTCTAATTTGTCAGCCGTGAGCTTGCGTCCTTCGAGCGTCATCGCTTTGGCCGTCAAACCTGAACCGCAGTGCTCAAATGTTACCTGAACCTTGGCGCCGCTGATCTTCAATGATTTATAAGTCGGACCAGAATAAACTATATCTTCTCCATAGCCCAGTTTCCTTGCAGCTAGAAAAAATCGGTGACTAAGAGGAATCTTGTATGGCGGGTGAATGTTGCCTGAAGCTCCCAGATCCACGGCCCCAGCCATTCCGGTATTTGCTAAAGACAATGCAGCTTTTTGACTGTCTCTGATCAAAGGGTAGGTGAGACGCTGCACAAAATAATTTTTCTCATAACCCGCCAGTTGTGCGAAAATAAAGGGCATCTGAGGATCATTGAAATCCTGGCGCCAGCCTTCAATCATCAGCTTAAATTTTTTCTCATAGGCGAGGCAGTTTTCTACCGTGTAAGCATTGGCTTCACCCTGATACCAAATAAAACCCTTGATGGGAAAATCTTTATAACAGGCGATCATGCCGTTGTAGCCATTTCGCTGCTTGAGGGGAAGTCCCTGGGTTTTGAGAGAGGATTGGGGCTCCCAGTATTCAATGGCGGTGGCGCCGCGATTGGCATCTATAAGACCAATGGGGACTTTTAAGTGCTTCTGTAATTGCCAGGCAAAAACAAAGCCCACAGCTGACATATGAGGAGAGAGAGTTTCAGAAGGTTCCTGCCACTTACCCTGAAATGTCTTATTATCCTTCACCGGGATTTCGTTGCTCCCGGGATAAGCGGAAAATTCTTTCATGACAATCAGGCGCAGGTTTTTATTATCGGCCGATTTTGTAACAATTTCTTTATATTGTCGTGAAATTTCATTGTCGCGTTTGGTAAAATCTCTGATGTCCCAAGCCATATTGGATTGTCCGCCGCAAAGCCATATATCACCCACGAGAACGTTAGTAAAAACTAATTTATTTGTACCGGAAATCTTCAGATCAAATGGTCCGCCGGCCTTTAGCGGTTTCAAGGTAACTTTCCACTTACCGTCCCGGGCTTTTGTTTTTAGCGATTGGCCATTTATACTGACTCTGATTTCTTCGCCATCGGCAGCCGTGCCCCATACCGTAACAGCTTTATCCCGCTGAAGAATCATATCACTGCTGAAAATTTTCGCGACTTTTACTTCGGCAGGTAAACTGTTGGAAAACAGTAACAGGGCGAGTCCCAATAATATTTTATTTTTCATATTTCCTCCAATAGTTTTCAGTGCCGTACATGGACACTTTTTTAAGTAATTTCTTGTGTAATATCCTGTGAATATCTTTTGCAAGCAAGATCAAATTTTGTAAATAAAAGTCAACATTTTATTATTTATGCCTAATTGCCTACCGATCTGAAGGCCAGAGATGTTTGAAGAGCAAAGTTGCACTTACAGCCTGAACTGGATTCAGGAATCAGTACCAAGCCACTGGCAGGGATGATGTTCACCCAACAACCGGGGCGAGACGTGGAGCAAAGGTAAGTGCCCTCTGGAGCTGTTTTGCCATCTTCACTTTTTATCGGGTACATTCGCATCTGACGGGATCGGGAATAGAAATGGTTCATCGATGCCGTAGTTGCGCCACAGCCTTTGCCTTTGAGGTACTCTTCGCCTGTGAATTTCCCCGTTTTTAAGTCGAAGACGCGCATACCACTGTAGACTTTGTTGCCGACAATGATCGCATGTTGCCACTGTTCACCGTGCGCTCCATTTGTTCTTCGACCGGTTTCACTGACGCCATTCCAAACGACCTTGCCTTTTTGGGCGTCAATACCGATAATTTCATAGGATACTTTTTTATTGACATTGTAAGAGCCGGAAAGAATGACTTTACCGTCAGCATACATACAGAACATAACCTGAGTGTAAGGCAGCTTGAGAGGATTTTTCCAAAGAACTTTTCCTGTTTCCAGACTCAAGGCAACAATGAAGAATTTTTCATTGCAAAAGTCTGTGATAGTTGATCGGCCAATGTTGTTTGCCATTAGTTTCTCTGCCGAACTTTCAGCAAAAAATACAGTGTCGTCACCGATAACAATTGATGGATTCATAATACGCCCGCCTTTGTAGTCCCATTTCTTTTTGAAGGTTCTGTTATCGTAGGCAAATAAGCCGTCACTGCTCATGACCATACGGTTGTCACGTTCGGCTGTTGAACTTGGGTGTCCCTTACCCCTGTCGGCCATTTTCCTATAAGAGGTTCCCTTGGCCTGGTGACTGCCAATGAGGTAATTTTTATAAGTCGCGACATAGCCCCATTCATCTTTGGCGCTAACTATCTTGACGACTTTTCCGGTTTTAATATCGAGAATGTTGCATTTATCTTCACCTGCCATGTAGAGGTACTTTTTATCGAGTGCCATAGGACCGCAATCTCTAATAATGATGGTTCTCATAAACCCTGGGATATCGGCATTTTCCCACAGGTTCGTGCCGTTGTAGGCATCTACACAGATTACTCCTTTTTGAGTCGGTACATAGAGCAGGCCATCTTGGGAAAGTGGTGACATAGCGCGGTGATGACGATCAACCATTTTGCGAGGACCCGGTTCGCCAAACCATTGTATGGTCATATTATTTGAGGTATTTTGTTCGCCACCATTTAGAGTGTTCTGAGGATTGGCATACAGGTGAGTCCAAGCCCCGGCTCCTTTGATGGGATCTTTGGTATATTTCTTACTTAAATTTCTACCGCTTAAAGCCACTCCCCGTGGATTTAAAACCCGTTTCAGTTCATCGTTTAATGTAGAGGGTGTTAAGATCAGGTTGAACATATAGTCCATGTAAGGCAGTTTAGCACTATTTATATTTTGGACGGAAACGCGTTGTCCATGCAGGCCTTGTTGGTCAAAGAGTTTGCGAAGGCCGGCAATCTTTTGATCATTGTTCTCAATAACAACTATGCGCAATTCAGAATTTATCGCCAGTGATGAAATGAACTTGGCATTGGCTGATCCCATGACAAGGCAGTAGCCTTTATGGGTGTTATAGCGCTTTAGGAAATCGGTTAATTTTTGTGAGTATTTTGCCGTAGGTTTTACAGTTTCATTATGGGACTTTGCTGTGTTGACATTAGTAGACGAAAAACAATAAACATTTCCTTTGTCGGTACTCACCAGCAGGTCGCCATTGGCAACAATCACCGAGTAAGCTTTGCCTTCAACTTTAAATTCTTTTTTAATATCGCCGCTGGCTCTGTCTATGAGGGCAATTTTGTTATCGCCACCGCCAATTTTGAGGTTTTCTGTACCGATAAAAGCATAGGGGAATTCTTTAGGAAGATCGTTAACTTCAGGCTTGATCGGAATACCTCTTCTTTTCAAACCTTTTACAAAGCGACCTCCGCTGATATTGCCGGTTCTGATGAAGAGTTCAGTACCTTGTTGCGCTAAATATCCTTGAGCAGAATACTTCCAGGTGACTTTATTAATAACTTTCCCGGTCTGCTTATTTATTGCTCCCCGGTAGACCTTCTGTTGTGGGAAAATACCGGCGCAGTAGTGGACTTCGTCGCCATTGAGTAAAACACTGGTGCGAATAGGCCACTTGGCGATAACTCTTTCATTACCAGCCAGTCTTTCGTCCTTATCTGCGCCTAAAACTTTCCAGACGAGTTTGCCACTTCGGGCATCGATACAATAGACGTAGCCATCATCACTGCCAAAGTAGACTTTGCCTTCGCTGTATTCCGGGGCAAAGCGGATCGGGCCTTCGGTGTAAAACTTCCAGATAGTTGCGCCGCTTTTAGCGTCGAGACAAGTCACAGAGTCATTTGATGATGAACCAAAATAGACTTTCCCATCTGCCGTAATCAAATGATTGGCTTTATCAAAGATCATAATCGGCTCGTGGTTTTTACTGCGCCAGTAGTCTCTTTCTGCCGGTTCCGGCCAGGCAGGTTTCGGAGCACTTACCATCTTATGACTCCACTTAAGCTTGAGAGGCAGCTTTAACTTTGTTGCACTTATGCCACTGCGGGAGTGATCGTGCAGATAAGTCGGCCAGTCAGTTTTTGCTTGTGTTTCAGCCAGCACTCCGGTCAGAGAAAACAGTAGAATAAGAGCAGGTAATAATCTTTGACTCATCATATGAATTCCTTTTAAAAATTTCTTTTAGACCTGCATCGCAGAAGGCTTTGAGTGGGAGCTCCACTCGAACATCTTCTCTATACATTCTTTGGCTTGTTGCTGAATACTGGCAGGAATGGAGATGAAATCTTCCGTTGTGGGCTCTTCGAGTACCCGGAGGATTCCTTCAAGTGTGTTTGATTTCATATACTTACAGATCGAGCAGGAGCCGATAAATTTGATCGCCGGGTTTTCCAACTGCAGGCGGGTTGTCAGACCGCACTCTGTGAGTAACAAGTATTTTTCGTCAGTGGACTCTTTTACACGCTTAATAAGCTGGCTGGTGCTGCCGGTAAAATCCGCTTCATTGAGTACTTGTGGACTGCACTCAGGATGAGCCAGGACCTGTAATTTGCTTTCTTTGCTGCGCAAGTACTCAATCATTTCCGGATCGTACTCTTCGTGGACATAACAACTGCCATGCCAGACTTTGATCTCTTTGTTGACCTGGCGACGCTTCATTTCGTCGATGATATTCAGACCCATAAGTTTGTCGGG
>JAKVBD010000038.1 GCA_022446985.1 Lentisphaerales bacterium | reverse complement strand
CGCAAAATCGTCGCCAATCACAGACGAACCGTTATTCAATGGAATGACGCAAAATCAAAAGTATGGCAAAAGCATTGTAGTTCAAAACCAGAACCCGAAGTGTTGGATATATATCGAAAATTAGGTATCAAGAATCCACCCACTGAGAGATAAAATATATTTAGCAAAGAAAACCAAAATGTAGTGCCTAATAAAAATACAGACGCTGATTATTAAGTACTTATAAATATTTAGGGGAAAGATGGGTGCTTTTGATCGAAAAAATGTCGATGACATAATCGAACAGTCAAAGAAAAACGATAATCACATAGTCGAGACTATCACTGCTCTCGTTCAAAGTCCTTTACTCAAGAAATAGGTAGAGCCTAAAATCTCCTGAATAAATAGAGTACTTGACAATTAGTTCAGGTAATCTAAGTCGCACAAATACCAAAAACAGACATCCCCAACCAATAATAAATGTTAACCAGGGAGTCTAATAGTTGCATTGACTTTCAAAATTCAGGTTAAATCTATGATTAGGACTTTACTACTTACTCTCTTTTTCTTAACTACTGTAAATGCCGCAAATAAACCAAATATTATCATTTTTCTCGTTGATGATATGGGACTTATGGACACTTCAGAACCAATGTTATCTGACGAGAATGGAATAGAAGTCCGACATCCCCTGAATGAATGGTATAGAACTCCAAATATGGAGAAGCTTGCATCTACTGGAATCAAGTTCAGTCGCTTTTATGCTCACTCTGTCTGCTCCCCTTCGAGAGCTTCTATTTTAACTGGACAAAATTCTGCCAGACATAAAACGACAACATGGATCAATTCTAAAAAGAATAACAGAGGTTCATTCGGACCCCAAATGTGGAATTGGCAAGGACTGACGAAAAGCGATGTTACTTTACCTCGTATATTACAGCAGGTTGGTTACGAAACTATCCATGTGGGGAAAGCACATTTTGGACCCAATAACTCTGAAGGTGCAAACCCATTAAATTTGGGATTCAATGTAAATATTGGTGGCAATTCAGGTGCCGCCCCAAAATCTTATCTACCTGAAAAGGGATATGGAAAGTACGTCAATAAAGGTTATATGTCATTTACTGCAGTTCCCGGACTCGAGGAATACTACAACTCAAGTACTTTTCTTACTGAAGCACTTACTCTTGAGGCCAATAAGGAAATAGAAAGGTGTACTAATGAAAATAAACCATTTTTCCTCTATATGTCTCACTATGCGGCTCATTCTCCTTTTGAAATCGACGATCGTTTTATTATTAACTATAAGGATCCCCAAAAATCCAAGGAAGCCCAAAGCTTTGCAACTCTTATTGAAGGTATCGATAAATCTCTAGGAGATATTCACAAACAGCTTAACAAGTTGAATATTGGTGACGATACCATCATCATATTTCTTGGAGATAACGGTTCAGACGCTCGTTTAGGCAAAAGCTATGGACATTTTAGTTCTGCGCCAATAAGGGGTATGAAAGCAACTGCATTTGAGGGAGGTATGAGAGTTCCTTTTATTGCTTCATGGGGAAAGCGTAACTCACAGAATAAGTGGCAACAAAAGTTACCTATTACTCAAAATGGCTTCCAACATCAGATCAGTACCATTATGGACATTATGCCAACTATCTGTAATCTCGCAGGAGTTGATATTCCGGAAGGTTATACAATCGATGGAAATGATCTAAAAACACAATTTTCTGGAAAACTTAATTTAAATCGCGATAACTCATTTTTAAATCACTTTCCTCATGATCATAGAAGTTCATACTTCACCAGTTATACTAAGGGTGATTGGAAAGTCATCTACAATTATCCAGTCGGTAAAAACAAAAAACATTCTTACTTACTCTATAATCTTAGAACTGATCCTTATGAAAAAGAGGATTTATCAGAAAAACACCCCGAAAAACTAACACATATGATGCAAAAACTAGTCGATGACTTGATACGAAAAAAGGCTCTATATCCAGTAAATAGACAAGGACAAACAGTTGAGCCTAAAATCCCATAAGATTTTCAGCCGAAATAACAATTGCCCCAGATTTAAGACTTCCTGCTATAGCTGGCTGATATCAAAGTTAATGAGAAGCGTATTAACGATATCAACCATCTCAAATAGCAACACACTTCTTAGGGCCTACGAATAACCATAAGTCGAGGCTCTGTCATATCTTCAATAGCATAGCGAATTCCCTCTCGGCCCATACCACTGTCTTTCACGCCACCATATGGCATGTGATCAACACGCCATGAAGGTATGTCGCCAATAACGACGCCGCCGACTTCCAGGACATCCCAGGCTTTATGAGCTTTGTAAAGATCCTTTGTGAATATACCGGCCTGCAAACCAAACTTAGAGTTATTTACTTCCTCAAGAACTTCATCAAAACCTTTAAAAGATTCAAGAAATGCTACTGGGCCAAAGACTTCCTCATTGTAGAGCTTTGTTTGGTGATTGACATTATCCAATAATGTCGCTTCAATGGTGTTATCTTGACGATTGCCACCACAAAGGATATTGGCCCCTTTTTCTACAGCTGAATTAAGCCAGCCTTCTATTCTATCGGCTTCTTTCTTGGAGATAATCGGTCCTACAAATGTTTCTTGGTCATGTGGATCACCACTCTTCAGAGCTTGAGTAGCGACAACTAACTTATTCCGAAAATCCTCATAGATGTCATCCTGAACAAAAATCCTTTGCACACCTATACAACTTTGCCCGGACTGATAAAATGCCCCTATGATAATTCGCTGAACAGCATCGTCTAAATCGGCATCTTTGTCGACAACACAAGCGGCATTACCGCCAAGCTCTAAAACAACCTTTTTCTTTCCAGCTCTTTTTTTGAGTTCCCAGCCAACTTGAGGAGAACCGGTAAAACTCAAAAGCTTCAAACGCTCATCTTCAACAAAAAGATCCGCTGCATCCCGAGAGCATGGCAGGATTGAGAATGAACCTTTAGGGAGGTCTGTTTCCGCTAAAATCTCACCTATAATTAAGGCTCCTATTGGCGTAAGTGAAGCAGGTTTAAGTATGAATGGGCAACCAGCAGCAATCGCCGGAGCAACTTTATGAGCAACAAGGTTTAAAGGGAAATTAAAAGGAGAAATAAAGGAACAAACACCCACCGGATAACGCCTAACCATACCAGAATAGTTTTGTGCTTTGGGGTTACGGTCCATGGCAATCACTTCGCCATTTATACGAACTGACTCTTCTGCCGCAATCTTAAAAGTATCGATCAAACGATCGACTTCACCATAACTGTCCTTTAAAGGCTTACCGGCTTCTACACAAAGTGTTTCAGCCAGTTCCTCACGACGTTCTTTAAAACGGCTTAAACAATACTCTAGTATTTCTTGCCTTTTCCAAGCTGCCAATGCCTGCATAGCTGACCTAGAAGCTTCAGCTTGTGAAATCGCATTCTCTATATCTTCCGGTAAAGCTAAACAAACTTTAGCAAATTCTTTATTAGAAAATTTATCGTAAACAGAGAGTTTTTGTGAGAGTTTAACAGGCTGGCCGCCAATATATACAGGATAAGTCTTCATGAGTGCTCCCTAAAAAAAAAAGCATCGCGAAGATGCCTTTTTAGAAAGTTAATTTTTCTTAAGCTGTTAAGTCAGCAAAGAACTTAGTCAATCCTTCTTTGCCACCGTTTTCCCAGGCTCTCAAGGCTGCTGTACCAATTATGGCAATGTCAGCTTTGCCTTTCAAGTAATCGAGGTCTTCTTTGCAACTCAAACCAAAGCCAACTCCTAAAGGAAGATCGGTCGCTTGACGACAACGCTTAAGGAAATCTCCAACTTCATCATCCATCGAAGTTTTCTTTCCGGTAACACCTTTACGGGCAACCGCGTAAACAAGGCCTTCAGCATGCTCGCCAATCTGATTCAAACGCTCCTGAGTATTTGTTGGAGTCATTAGCATAATTGGAGCCTGATCTTTTTCTGCAGCCAACTCATGTAATGTTCCTGCTTCCTCGATCGGAAGATCAGGTAAGATGAAAGCATTGGCACCAACAGCAGCAAGTCTGTCGATATATTTTTCTTCGCCCATTTTGTAGGCCGTGTTGTAGTAGCCCATCATCATTGTCATGAAAGGAAAGTCTTTTGAGACTTTTTCAAGAAACTCAAAACACTGATCGACTGTAGTTCCTTTTTCAAGGCTCTGCTGATTTGCTTTGACAAATAATGGACCGTCTGCGGACGGTTCTGAAAATGGAAATTGCAATTCAACCAGATCTACACCGGCTTCTGCCATAATTTCCAATTCCTGGTAATTCTCATCGAAAGAAGGGTACCCGCAGATAACATGAGTCATAAGAAGTATTTCTTTCTTCTCAAGTTTTTCTCTTACATATTTTTCAAGCGTCGTACTCATCTGCTTTATTCCGAATAAAAGTTTTCCAATTGTCATTTATCAATACATCCGCCACAGTAAAGATATCTTTATCTCCACGACCTGACATATTTACCAGTACAGCCTCCGACTTATCCATCTTGGCAGCTTCACGACAAGCCGCCACGAAACCATGTGTACTTTCTAGTGCAGGAATTAAACCTTCAGTGCTCATAACAAGCTTAAGTGTATCTGAGACTTCTTGGTCTGTAGCTGCTTCAAAACGCACTCTTCCTGTCTTATGTAGATGTGCCAAGATTGGGCTAACTCCGACATAATCAAGTCCTGCTGCAACGGAGTGAGTATCCTGCATATTACCTTCATCATTCTGAATGAAGTAAGTTTTGTAACCCTGGGCGACACCAATAGTAGCATCATCATATGCTAAACGTGCAGCATGCTGTCCAAGACCCGGGCCATGACCACCAGCTTCACTGGCAATAAGCTCGACACCATCGTCATCGAGAAAACCCTGGAACAGTCCCATGGCATTTGAACCTCCACCGACACAAGCATAAACTCTGTCTGGAAGTTTTCCTGTTAAAGCTTTGAACTGATCTCGTGCTTCCATGCCAATTATTCTCTGGAAGTAACTGACAATTTCAGGAAATGGGTGTGGGCCACAAGCTGTACCAAGAGCATAATGAGTCGTTGACATATTTGTCACCCAGTCACGTAGACACTCATTAATCGCATCTTTTAGAGTTTTCTGACCATTTTCCACAGCAACGACTGTTGCGCCAAGATTCTCCATCCAAAAAACATTTGGACGTTGACGGGCAACATCGACTGCACCCATATAAATAGTACAATCAAAACCCATTCTGGCTGACATAGTAGCAGTCGCGAAGCCGTGCTGTCCTGCACCTGTTTCTGCGATAACTCTAGACTTACCCAGACGCTTACAGAGAAGTCCCTGCCCCAAAACATTATTAACCTTATGAGAACCGGTATGATTTAAATCTTCGCGTTTTGCAAAAATCTGAGCTCCGCCAAGTGCTTCTGAAAGGTTTTTGAGGTGTGTTACCGGAGTTGGTCTACCGGAATAATTATGCATGAGTTCGACAAACTCATTCCAAAATGCAGGATCATCTTTACAATCGTAAAAACAATCACGCAGTTCATTAACTGTCGACGTTAAAATTTCAGGTAGGAAGGATCCGCCAAATTCACCATAGTATCCTTCTCTGCCATCTTCGTAATCAAATAATCCCATTGACTGGCCTTTAAAAATTTTTTCATAAAATAAAAGGGTCGAAAGCGATTACAAGGTATGCTTGAGGCTTTGTTATCATCAATCGATAACAGCTCTTCCCAAACAGTAATCACCATCGTAAAAAATAACTGACTGTCCTGCTGCTATGCCTGGATCTATTTCTGCTAAAGTCACTTCAATCTTATCGTCATCAAAGTGCTTAATTTCAGCTTTATTCATATTCGGTCCATGCCGCAGTTTCACTTCAAAACCGGTTTGATCCGGCCGTGGCCAAATCCAGTGGATAGTGCTGGCGGTAAACGTACGTCTTGCTTCTGCCAGCTTCACCTGATCCTCCCTTAGTGAGACATAGAGTGTATTTGAGTCGAGATCTCTTCCTGTTACATACCAAGGGCCTCCAGAAAGACCAAGTCGCTGACGTTGGCCTATCGTATAGAACCAAACGCCTTTATGGTCACCAAGAACTTTACCCGTTTCCTGCTCAATCATTTTACCGTCTTTTTCACCTAAGTGAAATTTTACAAAATCGCGATACTTAATCTTGCCAAGAAAACAGATCCCCTGACTATCCTTACGGGTTTTAGTTGCCAAGTCATACTTCTCAGCTAGATCACGTACTTCAGATTTTTCCAAATGGCCGATCGGAAATAAGGCACGTGCCAGTTGATCCTGCCTAAGGCTGGATAAAAAGTAAGTCTGATCTTTCACTTTATCAGGAGCTTTCTTTAAACACCATCTATCTTCAACTTTTTCAACTTGAGCATAGTGTCCAGAAGCAACCTTATCGAAAGAGTCGTCTATTGAATCAAAGAAAGCACCAAATTTTATGTGTTCATTGCATAAAATGTCCGGACTCGGTGTACGACCACGTTTCAACTCCTCTAAAACGTAGCTGACAACTCGTTCCAAATACTCTTTTTGCAGTGGTATAACTTGTAGAGGAACATCATGCTCATCACAAATTGCCTGTACATAGGTCATATCCTCTTCCCAAGGACAATCACCAAGAAAAGCTAATTCATCTTCAAGCCATATCTTTAAATAAAAGGCCGTTATATCGTGACCTTGTTCTTTGAGGAGCCTTAAAGCAACTGAACTGTCAACTCCACCAGAAAGTAATACTGCAATTTTCATATGGTTTATTATCTGCCATCTATATATTTGCAGCAATAATAGTTGCTTTTTGAAACACTGCCAGCTTTAAGAGAAAAATAACTTCCTTGTAAAGATTCTGTGCCAAACTTATCACCAAATCCTGACATTCTTCATCAAAAATGAGGTTTTAACTCATCCATCTTCTAAAACGACTACTGTGATGTTAAGCACAGTTAATGTTTTTTTGACGCCATACCGTAATAAATGGAATCGTTCCTGCTATTAGCGTTTTGAGAGAATGTCGTGATAATTATAAAATCTATCCAATTTTAACTTTGGAGCGAAACTAAAATGAACGAAACAATAAATTCTACACCACAAACAAGTGTTAACAAAACAATTAGTTCACAAAAGAACTTAACAAGCCGTGAAGTACTAAACGAAACGCACAATCAACGACTTACACCATCTTTTTTCATATATAAAAAGGGAACAATTGAACACATCGAGATTCCCCCTGACGAAAGTACTTTCAAAATCGGCAAAAGCACACATGCCGATGTCACTCTTGATGACAAGATGATTTCAGATGTCCAAGTTGCAGTAGTAAAAATGGGTAATTACTGCTACTTCATGGACTGCGGAACTAAAGATAAAGTTTATTTCAATGGTATTCAGAAACGTCAAGTAGTCGTTCCTGTTGATAGTCGAATGATTATGAAAATAGGCAGTACCTGGGTTGTTTACATAGGCATTGACGGTCATTACTACGATGAAACCGATTCAATAATCCTTAAACGTTCACTTATCGATAACCCAAGTAACAGTGCTCCCATTGAGGCTGAGATACTAATTAAATCTAACTTCGGTGAATGGCACTCCGATGCTGCCCCCATTTTGGTAGGCAGTCACAATGCCTGTGACTACAAAATATCCGGCGATGAAATTAAACCTTTTCATTTCCTGCTGGCATTTACTCCTGACGGTATAAGGCTTGAAGATTTAACTCAAGGCAAACCCGGGATAAGAGTAGATGGATTAAATTCGATTGGCGTTCGACCAGTTAAAGAAGATCTTTGTGTCACTATCAACAAATTGGCTATTTACCTTTATGTATATGGCGACCCCAAAATTCATTGCGATACACTTTTCAAGGAATACAACCCTAAATCAGGTCTAGCCATCACACCTTTATCGAATGGCCAAGTTAAAGCTATCCCCTTACCTAGAACAAATGAAAAGCTTTCAGTTGGCAGATCCAAAGAGTGCAACATCCTTATTCCTGATGACCCTTCTGTGTCCAGGACGCATGCTCATGTCATTATTCGAGACAAGTGCCTGCTTGTCGAAGACAACCAAAGTCAAAATAAAACCTATGTAAACCTGAAGCCGATTCATAAGGCTTCGGTACTCCCTGGTGATATACTCGAATTTGGAGATAGCGCCTACATGCTGCACTATCAATAATTGACAATACATTTAAGTGAGTAGCCTCATTCCAAAACGAATGGGGCATTTATATTTTAGGCTACTGTCAAATTAAAGAATAGTTCTCGCAATATACTTAAGGTAGTTCTATATTTATAACTCATGTTATTTACCGTGGATCACATAAGTATGCTAAGGTCTTTCTTCTTATTTCTCATGCCCTCGCTGATCACTTTCAGTCACCCCCCCCTGTCACCCTCAAAAAGAATCAACGGAATTTATACGAAGCAGGCCCTTCATGAGAATACCATAAATACCTTTGCAAGTGTATTTAAAATCCTCGAAGAAGATGAACATGTATCGTCCGGTATTGTCATCAATGAGAAAGGCATACTCCTGACCAAATTAAGTGAATACCCTCAAGACGCTCTCGTCCAACTAAATAATGGCCAGATTCATTCTCCCACAATTATTTCTAAAGATGAGGAATCTGATCTTATTTTGCTAAAAATAAATTCAACAAAACTTCAGCCCATCGACCTTTCACCCCGTAATCCTATTGAACAAGCTGACTGGTTAATCAGCGTTCTTCCCGACAACCAAACTAAAGTTGGTATATGCAGTGCAAAACAAAGAGACATACTAAAGGTTTCTGGGGTTCTTGGAGTTCTACTTGGGGTTGGTGGCAGTCAAGGAATTACTGTGAATCAAGCGATTAATGATGGACCTGCTCATTTAAGTGGAATCAAAAGTGGCGATATCATTCAAAAAATCAACGATCATCAAACACTGGACCGAAAAGCTGTACTAAGTGCTCTTCAGGGACATGGCCCAGGCAAAAATATCGACGTTAAAATTTTAAGAAATGGTCAACTCCTGACTAAAAGTATTACTTTAGGAGATCGACATGTAACCTTCGGAATGTTCAATAGAAATCTAGAAATGAGTGGTACAATATCGAAAAGAGTTGATGGCTTCAAAAACATCATTCAGCATGATGCAGCTATAGGTCACAACGAAACGGGCACACCAATCTGTAATATTGAAGGTAAAGTTATAGGTATAAATATCTCAAGAGTTAACCGTTCTGAAACCTATGCGCTCCCAAATCAGCAAGTTGAATTCGCGATTAAGCGCATGAGGGAAAAGCTTGATCATACAAATCTCACAAAAAAAACAGCTAAGAATTTAAGCTTTAATGAGCTGATTCAAGTTCAGTCAAATATAAAAAAACTTCTCCCAAAATCTCAAAAAGTAACTGTTGGCCTTTTGGTAAGCGGAGCCTCAGGCAGTGGAGTCCTCGTTTCGGAGGATGGCTATATCTTAACGGCAGCTCATATTAGCGAAGCTCCCAAAAATCATGTCAAAGTTTTTCTTGATAATGGCAAAGTCTACGATGCCGTCAGCCTTGGTATTCATCCTAAGGCAGACCTAGGTCTCATAAAAATCATCAATACTGACAATACAAAATTCCCATTTGTAAATCTTGCAAAGTCACAACTTCACCAAGCAGAAGATTGGTGTTTTGCCCTTGGGCACCCAAATGGTTTTAGTTTAGAACGCGGCGCTGTCGTTCGAATCGGTAAATTAATTAATGTACGTCCTCACCTATTATGGACTGACTGCACCCTTGTTGGGGGAGATTCCGGAGGTCCATTATTTAACCTTCAAGGAGAGGTCATAGGTATCAATAGTCTAATATTCGACTCCAGCGAATAAAATATTCACGGCCCGGTAGATTTAGCCATAAATAACTGGCAAGCTCTTACAGAGGGGCAAATTGTCGACAATAAAAACAGCCCGCCATTTCTTGGCGTCATTACTGAAGCAAAAGAGATCGGTATAAAAGTCACAGAAGTCATCAAATTCTCTTCTGCCAGTCGTGCCGGGATCCAGAGAGGAGATGTCATTTTAAGTATCGATAGAGCGCCTGTCATGAACACCCAGGATCTTATACAAGCCATACAAGAAAAAAATATAGGAGAAGAGGTTCTTCTCAATCTTACTAGAGATGGCAATGAAATGCAGATTAAGGCAACTCTGGGACATAAGCCTTAAGCAATAATTCTTCCTCTGAGAATTTACCTATGTATTGATCTTGTTTATGCTTTAGGTCAACCAATCCTTCTTTTTTCAAGACAGAAACGACCTCCCACAATTGCAAACTATCCTGGATTCCAGTCTCAATTATTCCCTGCTTAGGATCTTTATAATAAAAATCGAAAAACTCTAAGTAATTTTTACAGGCAGCTTCAGGAGAGCTGGCTTTATCCTGATTATCTTTATGCAGCGAATAATGAGCCAAAGTTATCCCTGTAACAGTTAAATTGTAAGACTCTGCCACTCGACAAATTTCGTTATAAAACTCCAGATCGTTCTTCTTCAAAAGCTCTTCTAAAGAATAGCGTTTCCAAATCTTATTCATAACATATAGAATTACCAGAAGAATGACTAATAAAGAAATAGTAACTATAAAGAACTTAGTCATGATTACTTGAGAATAAAACCTTCCGCAATTTTCCTGGCTTCGGCATCTGCAGCAATAATTTCATCAAGACTGGGATTCTGAACAAAAGCATGCTTTTCTAAAGTAAAATTTATAACATCCCAAATTGCCAAAAAGCTCAATTCTTCCCTCAAGAAGTAATCGACCGCCACTTCATTTGCAGCATTAAAAACTGCCGGTGCTGTGCCGCCACGACGCAAACAGTTTTTGGCAATATTTACCGATGGGAAACGCTCATGGTCTGGGCTTTCAAAAGTTAAGTTAAGTCCAGCCGTAAAATCCATGGGCTTAAAACTCCCCTCGTATCTCTTGGGGTACGTCAACGCATACTGAATTGGGAAAACCATATCCGGATTACTTAGCTGAGCTAAAATTGAACCGTCAACAAACTCCACCATTGAGTGAACAATTGACTGAGGATGAATAACAACCTCGATTTCATCGACCTGGGCATCAAAAAGCCACGCTGCTTCAATTAACTCCAGGGATTTATTCATCAAAGTAGCCGAATCAATAGTAATCTTTGGCCCCATATCCCAAGTCGGATGCTTCAATGCCTTCTTCTTAGTGATACCAGGAAAATCTTCTTTAGGAGTTTCTCTAAAAGGCCCTCCACTGCAAGTCAGCAAAATACGCCTATAGGAGCTATCAGCTTGTCCATCAAGACACTGATAGATCGCATTATGCTCACTATCAACAGGGATCATCTTAACTCCAGCCTTTTTCACTTCTTTCATGACAAGCTCTCCGGCCATAACCAAAATTTCTTTACTGGCTAAACCAATGTCTTTACCGGCTTTCACGGCCTCAAGAACAGGCTTAAGACCAGCTGTGCCAACTATACCGCAAAGTACCATGTCGACATCTGGATCTGTACACATTTGAGTTAAAGCTGATTCGCCAAAGCCTGCGTTGCAAGACTCCGGAACCAATGAAGAAAATTTAGAGAAGTTTTCTCCTGAACTAATCGAAGCATAACGACAGTTGAATTCTTTTGCTAATTCGGCAGTTTTTTCGTACCTACGGCCGCCTGCTACACCAATGACATTGAACTTTTCACTGAGGTGCCTAACTACTTTAGCGCTGCTATCCCCTATAGATCCCGTACAACCTAGAATAACGATATTTTTCTTCATGTCAATTTTTAACTGTTACAAGCAAACAATAAAATAAAGGACTGACCAGCGTCAGACTGTCAACGACATCCAGCACGCCTCCCATCCCTGGTATGAATGAGCCGGAGTCCTTCATTCCTGAAGCTCTTTTCAAAGCAGACTCGGCAACATCACCAATAAAGCCTAGAGTCGCAAAAACGGTACCTGTGATGATCGCTATTTCCAGCGTTAAAAACTCACTGCCATCGATATAAAGCTTTTCACCCAAAAAGTCTCGTAAAAACAAGGCGACACAGACACTGGCGGCAATTCCACCGATGAAGCCTTCCCAACTTTTACCAGGACTTAACTTTGGCGCTATTTTATGATTCCCACTCGGTAAAACCTTAGAAGATATGGTCCCTGTAAAGAACGCCCCTATGTCACTGAACTTAGTCACCGCAACAAGGTAAAGTACTAAATATCTACCAAGCATTTCGGTACCATCAAAAAAGTAAATTTGTGCTATGAAAGAAAGAGTCCAACCGATGTAAATAAGCCCGGCAATAGAGACGAACAGTTTAGTTAAGCCATTTTTATGCTCGTCTTCATTAAAAACTCTCAAAAAACCAAAGATAATGAATATGATAGTCAATAGCTCAAAAAACGGCATATTGTGATCAAGATTAAAGAGATTTGGTACGGCTATTGAACAAATCGCCAGGCAACCAACGAACATAGACATCCTTGAGAAACCTTTCAGACCGATCTTTTCGGTCATTTGGAAAAACTCTTTCAAACCGCCTGACATGGCAAAAAGACAAAGAACGGAAAAGATGATGGCTGTTGCCAAACCTTCAATAAGAAGGGAGCTTAAGATGATCGCTCCCATGGTGAAGCCGCTAATAAGTCTATACTTCAGCATTTTCCACTCCACCAAAACGGCGGCCTCTATTTTTGTAGGATTGTAAGGCTTGTTGGAAGTCTTCGCTTCTAAACTCTGGCCAGTACTTATCTGTCACAAAAAACTCTGTATAGGACAATTGCCAGAGCAGGAAGTTGCTCAGTCTCATTTCTCCACTTGTGCGGATTAAAAAATCCGGATCAGGAATACCTGCTGTATATAAATTATCACTTATTGAGTCCATAGAAAGGTCATCGACAGAGATGATACCTTGCTTCACATCCAAGGCAATATTTTTAACCGCCTGAAGGATTTCCTGGCGAGCGCCATAGTTTATGGCCGGCATAACGGTTATTGTTTTATTTTCTGCAGTCTGTTGCTCAATAGTTTTCATAGATGAAATCACTGAATCAGGTAAACCTTCTCGAGAACCGATAAATTTAAGTCGAACACC
The DNA here is from genome assembly GCA_022446985.1 of Lentisphaerales bacterium. GTDB lineage: Bacteria > Verrucomicrobiota > Lentisphaeria > Lentisphaerales > Lentisphaeraceae > JAKVBD01. The sequence continues at coordinate 35,410 of JAKVBD010000038.1, read as the reverse complement.
TTTTTCCATCATCCGTGGAGTGTAGGCCTGAATAGCACTAACAAACAAAGCCATTAAGCCATTCACTTCAGCTTCTGGTCGATTCCAGTTTTCTGTACTGAATGTGTAGAGAGTAAGATACTCAACCCCAAGTCTGGCCGCAGTTTCAATGCAGGCAAGGACAGACTTTACACCTTCTTTGTGCCCATCAAGTCTATCCAAGCCTCTGGCTTTAGCCCAGCGGCCATTGCCATCCATGATAATAGCCACATGGCAAGGTACATTATTCAAATGTTGATTCGCCCCTGTGGCCATTTAATTAAACCTGAAAAGTAGCTTCGCGACCAGGTCCAACGGATACGATACTAACTTTAGCACCGCAAAGTTCTGCAACACGAGCAAGGTAGTTTTGAGCAGCTTCCGGCAACTCATCCATACTTCTTGCTTCAGTTGTAGGAGCCTGCCAACCAGGCATAGTTTCATAAATTGGCATAGCAACGTTTAGATCTTCAGCTTCAACTGGCATAACCGAAGTCACTTCACCATTCACTTCATAAGCAGTACAGATCTTAATTTCTTCAAGAGTATCAAGAACGTCCATTTTAGTGATTGCGATATCTGTAACACCATTGAGCATCATAGCATAGTTAGTTGCAACAGCATCAAACCAACCACAACGACGTGGACGACCAGTAGTTGCACCGAACTCCCCCCCCATTTCACGTAGTCTTTCACCAAACTCACACTCAAGCTCAGTTGGGAATGGACCTTCACCTACACGAGTTGTGTAGGCTTTAGTTACACCAATTACTTTCTGAATGTGAATTGGAGCAACACCAGCACCTGTACAAGCACCGCCTGTACCAGTATTACTGCTGGTTACATATGGGAAAGTACCGTAATCGATATCAAGCCAAACACCTTGTGCACCTTCAAGAAGGACATCTTTATCTGCTTTGATAGCTTCATTGATTGTAACAACAGTGTCTGTAATAAATGGTTTTAGACGCTCGCCTGCAGCTTTTGCTTTTTCCCACTCTGCTTCAACATCCAGCTCTTCAACACCAGCTTCTGCAAATAATTTATTGTAACGAGCAATATTTTCTCTAAATTTAGATTCGAATTTATCAGCTCTCAGGATATCACCAGCTCTTAGACCACAACGGTTAACTTTATCGGAATAAGCCGGGCCGATACCTTTCTTCGTTGTACCGATCATTTTGTCGCCACGCTTCTTCTCACTTAGAGCATCAAATTCGCAATGGTAAGAGAAGACCAACTGGGCTCTGTTACTGATCTGGAAACGACTTCTGATGTCGATATCCTGATCGAGAAGACCGTCTAGCTCTTCTAGTAGCTGAACAGGATTGACAACCACACCGTTACCAATCATACAAATAGTTTTTTCGCTGTGAACACCAGATGGAATTAGGTGAAGTACATATTTCTTGCCTTCTACGATAACTGTGTGTCCGGCGTTATTTCCGCCTTGAAATCTTGCAACTAGATCAGCGTTCTCAGAGAGGACGTCAATAATTTTGCCTTTGCCTTCATCACCCCACTGGGCACCAATCAATACGGTTACTGGCATATCGGTAATTTTCCTGAATTGTTTAGAAAGTGTTTTTGTTTTTTGAAGGCAGAACATAGCCTCTAAAAAGGATAATGCCAAACCACAAAAGAACTATTTCAAGGCTTTGCATTTTAAGGGATTTTCTTAGTGTGTTCCCAGTTCTGACTTCTGGGCTAACTCACGGCGTCTGGACTCAAAATCGACATCTTTCAAAAATGCCAAAGTCACCTTATGATCAGTAGGTTCAATCAAAATCTTCTTAACTCCTACAGCTTCTTGTTCATAACCATCCGCATAGCCCAAAACCGGTTTTCGAGACTTAACACTTATCTCTACTTTTTGAGGTGTAAATACACTATCAGGGTAAGGTCCTGTCGCAACTCCACCAACATACCAGGTCCTGGTATCTAAGGGTAGAACTGCTGAACTGCCTCTAGCATTTAGAGCAAAACCTGTAGTCCCCTGTGGCGTTGAAATAAATATGCCGTTGCCCTTAACTGTTCGGTTCCTGAAATGACTGAGACTCCCCTCAATGCTGAAAGTAATGAAGTCGGCGATATTGCCTCCACAGAAGATGTCATTAAACGCAAGGTATTTGATAATTTCACCAGACTCTAAGTGAAACGCTCCCTGCATAAGTTGAACTTCAACAGTATGTAAAATATTGACATACCTGGGGATAAATTCATCTGAGTCTATCTGATTCATCAAGAAACCAAGAGTTCCGCAATTGATACCAAAGAGAAGTTTATTTGAGTCACATTTATTTCTAGCTGCTTTAGTCATACCACCATCACCAGTAGCAACTAAATAAGCATTCGCCTTAGACTCATCATCTGTAATCACGCCCTTTTTATAGAGGTCTCCCTCAAGCCATCGCCTGACGCGATCACTGCGCTCACTTCCTGGATCACCCTCATTTGGAAAAAGAGGATAGTATACCAGTTTCTTACTCATCATTTTTGAACCTAATTATTGAGAACCCAACACATTTATTTAAAAGCTGTAGTATGTCAACCTGAATATAAATTATAGTTAAATTTTACGACAGCTTCCAGAATTGTACTTTCCCTCACATTAACAAAAGATATAGAACCCCTCAAATCTTTATATTCAAACAATTTATAACACTTAATAATATTTATTTTTTGTATTATTAATCATCCAAATGTAAGATATAGTAAAATGAATAATAAAATTATATTTCGTAAAAGAAGGTAAAAATGGAAGAATATCAAAAAGTACAGGAAGAATTTTGGGAGAAAGTCAATAATCCACATTTTCACAAAAGTCTCATCCAGCTATTTGATCACATGTCCGGTATTTACCTTTTTGCCAAAAATGAAAAAGGTGTCTTTATTTTAGCAAATCAACTCCATATAGAACGTTGTGGCAAGACCTGTGAAAGTGAAGTCATTGGTAAAACTGACTATGATTTCTTCCCTGTATCTCAAGCTGAAAAGTTCATTGCCGACGACAAAAAAGTCATGGAATCTCAAATCCCAATAAACGACTTAACTGAGTTAGCTTTTGACACTCATGGGAATATCGACTTTTTCCTCACCAATAAACAACCCCTGTTTTATAAAGACGGATCTATTGCCGGCATAGTAGGCATTACGCAAAACTACAATATGGAATGCAGAGATGCTGAAACCTACTACGATGTTTATCCTGCGATTCAGCATATTAAAGAAAATTACAATAAAGAAGTAACTATTCCGTCACTAGCAAAACTCACAGGGCTGTCAATTCGTAAATTTGAAGAAAAATTTAAAGAACATTTTCACGTAACACCAAAACAGTACCTCACTAAGACGCGCCTAAACATGGCCTGTGAAATGCTAATGAAGTCAGATATGCTCGTCACCGAAATTGCCCTTAAAGTAGGCTTTTACGATCATAGTGCCTTCACACGACATTTTACAAAGAATCTTGACATGACACCCAAAGTCTATAGGAAGAAATTCAAGCGTAATTCATAGACTGCTTTCTTTTTTACCATTTTTCTTGCACAAGCTCCCTCTGACAGCCTATACTAATAAGTAAATTAAGTTCTTGAGAGGTAATTATTCCGTGAAGGGTCATGTATTAATCGTCGATGACAATATAAACAATCTTCGCATTGCAGTTGATATTTTGATTCATGAAAAACTTCGAATCACTACGGCAAAATGCGGCGCTGATGCCCTCAAAGCATTAGAACGAAATAGAATCGACCTCATCCTATTAGACATAAATATGCCCGATATGGATGGCTTCGAAACACTCAAAAAAATTCATCAAAAAGAAAACTACAGCCACGTACCTGTTCTTTTTGTGACTTCTCATGCCGATGAAGATTTCATAGAACGCGGCTTTCAAAGCGGCTGTGTCGATTTTATCACAAAACCTTTTAGGCCTGCTGAATTTATAGCCAGAATCAATACTCAACTCAGTCTGGCTAGACATCAAAACAGCTTACAGGAAATAGTCAGCGAAAAAACAGAACTTCTACAGTCAACTATCGAAGAACTAAAAGCCAGTAAAGCTGCCAAAGAAAGTTTTTTAAGTATCATGAGCCATGAACTCAGAACACCACTCAATGGTATCCTGGGAATGACCGAGCTTCTCAAACTTCCTGAAATGCAGGACAGACAACCTGAAATCATAGATGACTTAGAATCCTCAACAAAAAGATTGACAAGACTCATTACTGACATCCTGGACTTCAGCACCATCGACACTCCTAAAAAAAGTCTGCATTCTTCTTCTGTTAGACTTAGTGATTTCACGACTCAAATTGAATACCTGGCCTTATGTAGAGAAGAGTTTGAAATAGACTTCCAAATTTCAACTTCAGAAGAAGTTCCAAAAGAACTAAAGGTTGATGAAAAATCACTTCTTAAAGTAATCGAGTGCATCGTCGATAATGCCATAAAATTTACCAATAAAGGCCATGTTAGAGTTAACTTAACTTACAAAAAGTCTGGCAGCAATCAGGGAGCACTCTGCATAACGATCGAAGATAATGGCCCAGGAATAGGCGAGGAATTCAAAACAAAAATATTTGAGAAGTTTTTTCAAATTGACTCTGGCCTCGACCGCCGCTATGAAGGATCTGGAATTGGCCTGGCCATCGCCCAAAAGCTAATTTTAGCAATGAATGGCAAAATATCTGTCGATAGTGAACTGGATAAGGGAAGTAAATTTACCGTTGAGATCCCTGTAGTCCCACCTAAAATTGAAAATACCTCACCCAAAACTAAGCATATATCTGAAGCTAATCTATTAATCGTCGAAGATGTCCCCACTAACCAGGCCTTTTTAAGCCGTCTACTAAGCTTAAAGAACTCAAATATCTATATCGCCAGTGACCACAAAGAATGTTTTGAAATCATGGATAAAGAAGACATTGATCTTATTTTCATGGATTACATGCTCCCAGAAATGGACGGTACAGAAATAACTAGAAAGCTAAGACAAAATGGTTATACTTCAAAGCAATTGCCTATCATCGCTGTTACAGCAAAAGCAGATGAAGCAAGTCGTGAAGAATGCATAGAATCCGGCATGGACTCATTTATGTCAAAACCGTACTCTGCGGCCGAAATCTTTTCCACCCTAAGCCATTACTTCAACATGGAATAGCCTAATTCATTTTCTAGCTACTTCTAAAAAGCGCACCTTTATATTTTCATAGAGATCCCCTACCCAATCAGCGCTCCCATCTGGCATAACTAAATCCTTTTTGCGTGGATCTACTAGTGAGATTATAACTCTCACCTGCCCTAAACCTATTTTAGCAGCCAAAACAAACAGCTCCTGAATTGCCTCATCCCCTACAGCTAAACAGCCTACTGAAACATCTTTACCATGTATAAAAATATCCGACCCTGGCTCTGCACGACCTTCAATTTCAGCCCACTTTTTATCAAATTCATTAGGATAGTTAATTTTCATTGATAAATGGAACGCACTATTGGGGTTTAAATATTCCAGTCCATAAACGCCTTCTGGAATCTGGAGATCTCCTTCTCTTAACTTTGGACCTAAAACACCACTTCCAACAAGTATTGGATACCCCCAAATCAATGTCCAGTTCTGGTCGTCACCTCTCGCCCAAAGCTCAATGACTTCATCCTCCTTAACTCCCAAAAGGGCGAGTTCTGCCGGAGGGTAAATAACTCCAGCATTCTTAAAGATAGGCTCAAGTCGACGTTCCACGACCTTTTCATATGAGCTTATCGCATCTGAGATTGACCTTTTACCTTTAACTTTATTCACAATGGGTACCCAAATAGCTCTTCCAATATTCATATTTACAATAAAAACAAATACTAAAGCAAACATAAAACAAAATTTAAACTTCGTCATACTGCTCCAAAGAAGATAGTAATTTAAAGCCAATAACAAAGGAAAAAATATTAAATGGGACTGAAACTAAAATAATCAACCCGCCTAGAACGAAACCATCTATCGCCCCTAGTAAAATACTCTTCCAAAAGAGCAAACCTTCCGGAAAATATCCTTCATACATGTAATGTATCGTCCAAAGGATTCCTCCTGAAATACTGACAAGTAAAATTATCATAACCAGAGTCGCAATTACACTTATAAACTTTTTGATTCCTTCAAGTTTAGTAAAAAAACGAAACCATACTGTTGCTGCAACGCCAAGTATCAATGCGACAAGATAAATGTACTGATATGGATGTGAACTATGATAAATAAACATTCTATAACCCCCTCCAAATACACGCTTCCCTATAAACCTTAATAAGTGATAAAGAAGTGCTCCAAGAGCAAAAGACTTGGTAAAGATCTGTAAGGAAATTTTTAAATAAGCCAAAATTTATCCTTCATTTTAAAGAAACTATGAACCTCTAAAATGAAAAATTTATGATAACTTTATGAAGTCTGTGAAAATTAGTTTTTTTCTAAGAAAGAATCAATTACAGAAGTAATCTCTTCAAGCTTATCTTCCAGAAGATAGTGACCTGCATCAAACTCATGAAGATCTGCATCTGGAAAGCGCTCTTTCCAAATCTTCATGAAGCCTGTATGAAAACAAAAGTCATGCTTACCCCAACAAATTAACATCGGTAAATCCTTCAGAGTTTTCAAGCCATCATCGATCGCTTGCAAAGTCTGCCGTGAACGGTGCGACTTCTCCAAAGGTATATCACGCACAAACTCGTGAGTTGCTATGCGATTCTGCCAATTATCATATGGTGCCAAAAATGCTTTCTTTAATTTTGAGTTAAGTGGCTTTTGAGTTGTCATAAATGTTGCTGGACCGGCAAAAGCATTAAAGCCTCTGACAATAAACTTGCCAAAGCCAGGCAAGCGGCAAAGGTTTATACGAAATGGAATATCATCTGAAACAAAAGCAGCTGTATTAAATATAACCAAACGCTTAAATCTTTCCTTCAGTCGAATAGCTGTACCTGAGCCTATAGCCCCGCCCCAGTCATGGACAAAAAGAGTTATATTTTTGAGATCCAAATATTCTACTAATTTCACTACATTTGAGATATGATTTTCAAGTGTATAGGCGAAATCTTGTGGTTTATCCGACAACCCGCAACCTATGTGATCAGGTGCTACAACGCGATAATGCTCACTGTATTTTTTGACTAAATCTCTGTAAAAGAAAGGCCAGGTAGGATTACCATGCAGCATGAGCATGGTTTCTTCACCATCACCTTCATCCAGGTAATGATACTGAAGGCCATTAACTTCCTGGTAATTGTTTTTAAAAGGGTAAATATCTTTAAAAGTATCAGTGATCATTAATCTATTCCAAAAATCCAGCACCATAATAGCATGCCTTCATAAGTTTTCCTGCAGTAAAAAACTCTTTTCAATAAAGTCAATAAAATATTCTCCAAGCTTAAAAAATTGATTTCACTTATCCCACAAAGTATAATTAAGTAATATCTTACTTAAGTGACTGATATTGTATGTATAAGATTCGTGTATTTGACATATCTCTAACTAAGTCTGGATTTGTTCTATTTTTATCTGCGAATGAAAAAGGACCAATCCTTCCTGTTGTTATTGGCATTTCAGAAGCCCAATCAATTACCATGGCCATTAATAATATCGAAGCCGAACGGCCACTCAGTCATGACCTATTCAAAACGATCATGAATACGTTTCAATCCTCAGTCATAAAAGTCATCATCAATAAATTTGAAGATGGGACGTTTTTTGCAGAAATGTACCTCTCCACTAATGATGGTGTACAAATATATGATTCTCGTCCAAGTGATGCCATAGCTCTGGCAATTCGCTACAGCGCGCCCATCTATGTCAGTGAGCACATCATGCACGAAGCTGGCGTTAAGCCCCCAATTGATAATTCAGAAAGGTACACCAAAATCGATCACGCAGAACTCGACTCTATGCCAGTCTCAGAAATGACGTTGCTGGAAAGAAGGCTACAAACCGCAGTTGAAGATGAAAAATATGAAGAAGCAGCTTTAATTCGAGATAAGCTCAATCAATTAAAGGGTGGAGACTGACGATCTAAGCGCATCTATAAACTGCTCTGTGTGTCCAAAGCATGGCTGCAGGACAATCTCACAATCAGGATAATCATTACGACACTCATTTACTTGAGCAGGGATATCATCACGCATATGTCTTCCAGTAAAAAAGAATAATGGTACAATATTAATTTTCTTAATCCCCTCTTCCAGCACTTCATTCATCGCACTTTTAAGGTTCGGTTGCTGTAACTCCATAAAGGCCGGTTTTATAAGGGACTCTGGCATAGTCAGCTGTAACTTCTCGACCATTTCTTTCATCTCATCGGCAGTTTTTTGTAAACGGCTACCATGAGCAATTAATATTACAGCCTTTTCCAATTTAGACCTTTGACTATGTTCCATATATTCCTATTTTGTGAAAATAACTTTACTTATTCTTAGTTTCACTTTCAGCAAATAAAACAGTACACGGTATGGAAATCGGCAAAGAAAACTTCCCAAACACTTTAAAAGCCATTCAAAATGGTATTGATCAAGAATTACACACTTGTGCACAGGTGTATATTTCTCAATATGAAGAAGCCCTCGCTGATTTTGCTATGGGAGAATACCTTCCAGAAAAAGCCTGTTCGATCAATACTTATATGCCATGGATGTCCTGTAGTAAGATGGTTACTGCAATTTCTTTCGCTCTTTTAGTCGAAAGAGGCTCTGTCGATTGGCATACAAATGTAGCTGAAGTCATTCCCGAGTTTGGCTGCAACGGTAAAGAAGATATTACCTTCCATAATATCTTAACACACACTTGTGGCTTACGTATTCTCTCTCTCAAGTACGAAACCCTTACCTGGGCTGAAACGATTTCACAAATCTCAGCAATGCCAGTAGAAAAAAATTGGACAATTGGTATAGATGCTGGTTACCATGTAGCTACGAGCTGGTTCATCTTAGGAGAAGCTGTACAACGCCTATCTGCGCAAAGCTTAAATAATTTCATCACAACAGAAATCTTTCAACCCTTAGAAATGGAACATTGCTCACTGGCGATGCCTATTGATCAGTACCTATCAACCGAAAAAGAAATTGCCAAATTTTACCGCACCGATACAAACCCAATTCGTTTTGCTGTGGATCACTATGAAACTTCAAAAAACATATGTAAGCCCGGGTCAAGTGGTAGAGGCCCCATGCGAGAACTGGCGAAATTCATGGAAATGCTCGGCGCCAAAGGTACCTACAAAAATCGCCGAATCCTCTCAGAACGCACAATTGAAGAAATGATTAAGCCGCAAAGAATCGATACCCAAGACAAAACATTTATGTGCAAAATTGACTGGGGGCTTGCCTTTATGCTTGATTCAAAGCATCATCAAGAGTCCTATCCTTACTCATTTGGACCTGGCTGCTCAGAAGATACCTTTGGCCACAATGGCAACCAATCCTCCGCAGCCTATGTAGACCTGGAGCATGAACTTACTGTATGCTTTGGATTCAACGGTCTACCTGGCGAAAAAGCTCACCAAATTAGATTACATGAAACCAATGAAGCAATCTACAAAGATCTGGACATCCTTTAAAACAGGGAACTTATATGTACCGCCTCATTTTCTTTATCTTTTTCACAACATTCACACAAGCCATTGAACATACAGAGCTACTGCCTCAAGACTGCAATGCTCTTATAGGTCTTGATATCGATAATATTATGAAAGTGCCGGAACTAAAGGAACTTTTAACAGATAAGAACAATGACGATTTAAAAGAACTGAAATCTTTGGGTCTTAGTCCTGAGAATATCATTTCAGTTTTAATTGGTATAGATGGCAACAAAGCTGCCGCTGATCCGGAAGCTTTTCAAAAAAATCCAGATATTCTCGCTTTAATCAAACTGAAATCATCTATTAATTTAACACATATAGTTAATCGAGCCCGTCAAGAAAACATCGCGATTACAAAAGAATTTTTTAACGGAATTGCTCTAAAAACCTTAAGTAAAAATAACAAAAAAATGACCATTTCTGAATTAAAGAAAGGTGTGATTGCTATCGGTGCTAAAAACCTACTCAAAAAAGCAATTTCTTTGAAAACTGGAACAGCACTTAAAACTGTAAATGATAATTCAAGGTTAATAAATCTTATACCTAAAAAGCAGATGTTTTGGATAGCAGGTACTACGCCTCACTTCCCTCCTCCTGGACCGAATGATCCTTTGTCCAATCCTACGGCGAGTGCCGCAGCTCAAATAAATGCATTTACTCTAAGTGGGAATTTTAATCAAATACTACAATTGAATGCTAAGCTACTATGTAAAACACCTCAAGCTGCGGCTCAATTAGGGGCGATGACCCAATTAATGATTGGCATGACTACAGCCAATCCCGACTTCCCAATTAAAGCTGAGAACCTCAAGGTATCCACGAATAGAGAGAATATTGAATTTGATGTAAAACTCGATAAAACAGCGTTAAGAAAAATTGCTGATATTATGGCACAGAATAAGACTTTACTATCACCAGGCTTCTAAAATTAAAGCCAATAATTCTTAGTCTTTAAAAGTACAAAAGTCTCTGTTTGAGAAATCCCTTCAATTGCTGCTAATGAATCTGTAAGGAAATCTACCAAGCCAAGGTTATTATTAACCATCACTTGAATAAAGAGATCATATCTTCCTGAAGTAATAGCAACCGAGTGAACTTCATCCAGATTACTTAATTCATCAAAGATAGTCTGTAACTTACTGCTTTCCTTGATGTTAACTCCCATCAAAACCATTTGGTGACTTTCAAGGAATTCTGGATTAAGCTGACCTGAAACTCTCAATACACCGGCTTCCAGAAGCTTTTTAACACGCTGCCTGATAGTTCCTTCAGTAACATTCAATTTTTTGGCAATAGAAGAGTTTGGCTCTCTACCATTCAACTGAAGTTCTTTGATTATATCCCAATCTAAAGTATTTAACTGAACTTGTACCATCATTTATCCTATATTTCCTGGAAGGGCAAACCCAACGAGTCCGCAACAGCTTCATAGCATAACTTGCCCTCTACCATATTCAACCCCTTTTTTAATGCGGGGTCATTCTCTATAGCTTTTTGCCAACCTTCTGAAGCGATCTTTAAACCGTAAGGAAGTGTAACACTCGTCAATGCCTGGGTCGATGTTAACGCTACAGCACCTGGCATATTTGCCACACAGTAATGAACCACACCGTTTACAGTAAAAGTTGGATCGTCATGACTTGTAGGCTTAGTCGTTTCAAAGCAACCGCCCTGATCAACTGCAACATCGACAATTACAGCGCCTTTTTGCATATATTTTAGCATTGCTTTATTTACAAGCTTTGGAGCTTTTGCTCCAGGAACCAAAACTGCTCCAATGACCAAGTCTGAAGTCTGTAGGCATTTGACGATATTCTCGTGATTTGAATAAAGTGTTTGTAACTTAGAGCCGAAAATATCATCGAGATAACCAAGTCTTTTAGCTAATAAGTCAAGTATCGTTACATCTGCACCAATACCAACAGCGATCTTTGCAGCATTTGTGCCGACAACACCACCACCAATAATTGTCACCCGGCCTCGCTGAACCCCGGGAACTCCCCCCAACAATACACCTCGACCGCCAAAAGCTTTTTCTAAATACTTTGCACCTTCCTGCACTGAAAGACGGCCAGCTATTTCACTCATAGGGGTTAAACAAGGCAGACTGCCATCTGCCAACTGAATGGTTTCGTAAGCTATTCCTACGACCTTTTTTTTCAGCAAGGCTTTAGTTAGTTTTTTATTTGCGGCAAGATGAAGGTAAGTAAATAAAATCTGTCCTTCTGAAAAGAGTTCATACTCCTCCTCTAAAGGCTCTTTGACTTTGATAATCATTTCAGCTTCTACAAAAAGCTTTTTCTTATCGGAAATTATAGAGGCGCCTGCCTGGCGGTATTCAGAGTCAGTAAAACCTGCTCCTTCTCCAGCACTCTTTTCTACAAGTACTCTGTGGCCAGCTTCAATGTACATCACTGCATGTGAAGGCGGCATGCCGACACGATACTCGTGCTTCTTGATTTCTTTAGGAACTCCAATAATCATCGCCACCCTCCAATTTACGAATTCACATAATTATCTTTAATATAATTACGATTATCAGAAATTTTTAGGGGCGATTCAAGATACTTACAGGAGATTAGGAGAGATAACTCTTGGCTGGGATAGAATTTGAAAAGACAGTTCCATATATATACTTCTCACCTTCTTTTTTGTAAGGTAAGAAACAATCAAAGCCATATCCATCTTCATGTTCAATAATGACCTCTATAGCACGCACGAAACCTTCTGACTCAAAACGTTTAACTTTTACATCCATCCCCAAGGCTATACCTTTGTGTAACTTTTGTCGAGCACCGGCTGCTAATGTCGCAGTCATTTGTTCAATCAACTTCTCTGGGTCCATAGACTTTTCTTCATCCGTTAAATCACCTGAGCGCTGTACACTACCATCATGTTGTAGTGTTATTGCAAACGGATGTACAAAACCTTGAGACTCAAGTGTATCGCAGCCACAACTTAGAGCAACGTCTAAAAGACTGTTTAAATCTTCAGTATTCATTAACCTTTCAAACTTTTAATTTTATCTTGCAAGGCTTTTATCTGTTCTTCGGCGGCAGCAAATTCTTGTTCTTTCCTTGCATCAAGAACTTTATTTATTGCTTTTAAATGAGAGTCTAGTTCGGCAGGTAGAAAGCCAGCGTAAAAAGATTTAAGCTGCGTCGTAGCCATACTATTGAGTTTAGCGCGGATTTGACCGATCTCACGTCGACCAGCACTTCGTGGTTCTACTGCTGTTTTTTCTTTGTCATAAATAAACTCCTCAGTTATGGATTTGTTGATTTATTCAACTTAAAACTCATATGGACAACACCTTTACCGACTTTTACATAGTGTCTCTCAAACTCAGTTTCAATATCTGCAACATCTGCTATTCCCTCTTCGTAAGGGATGTACTGTTTTAAAGGAGCAATTGCTTCTCTCATCCATTGTAAATAAGGCCTGTCATCTGTCGACAAATGTAAAACACCGCCGTCTTTTAAAACTCTGGTTATAGCCCCTAGAAACTCTGAAGTTACCTGTCTATTTCCTTTATGCTTATTTTTTGGCCATGGGCCCGCACTTAAATATGCAAACGATCGATGGAATTTGGAGGTAGTTGATACCCAATTAAATCCCAGGCCATCACTCTTAAGGTTTCAAGGTTGGTCACTTTCATGACTGCAGCTTTGTTATTAATCTTAGACAAACGATTAGCCTTAATGTCAGCTGCGAGAACTATGGAATCTGGATTTCTCTTCGCCACTTCCAGAGAAAAACCACCTTTGCCACATCCAAGATCCAATTCTACTCTTTTGTAGTCCCCCCCGAATTTAGGGTCAATGACTTTATATTCACCAGTTAAAAAATTAGTTGTTTTAGCGTTTTTGAGGGCCATTAAATTATCTTCTTCTAATAATAGTTTCTAGCACGGCATTGCTGGTATTTTCGTAGTCAGAGTTATAGTGCAGCCCGCGAGATTCTTTTCTAGAAAGGGCTGAATCTATTATCAACTCTGCAATGCAAGCCAGGTTTCTCAACTCAATTAAGTCTGGAGTAATAACGAAATTCCAATAATAATGATTGATTTCCTGCTGAATATTGCGAATGCGTCGCTTGGCTCTTTGCAGCCTTTTAGTCGTTCTAAATATTCCGACGTAATCCCACATGAAAGAGCGAATTTCCTGCCAGTTGTGAGTAATGACGACCTGTTCATCTGAGTCTGTAGCATTTCCTCTAGACCAATCTGGAATAGAATTAAATTGAGCAATAATAGCAGCACCATTACATTTCTGATTGCGCTTGTGAGCATCTTCGACAGCATTATTTGCCAAGACCACTGCTTCCATCAATGAATTACTTGCTAAGCGATTTGCACCATGTAAACCAGTGCAAGCGACTTCACCTATTCCATAAAGCCTATCAAGTGAAGAGCGCCCTTTCAAATCTGTCTTAATTCCACCACAACAATAGTGAGCGGCAGGAACCACTGGAATCACATCTTTTGCCATATCGATTCCCAAAGACTGACACTTTTCATAGATAGATGGAAAGCGTTTTTGCAAAACTTCTACGGGATGGTGTGTAATATTCAGATAAACACACTTTTCACCAGTTTCTTTTAGCTCACGGTCAATTGCACGAGCTACTATATCTCTAGGCGCTAAGCTCTTAAGTTCATGGTATTTATCCATAAACTCGACATACTTACCACGTTTCTTAATTTTTAAAACGGCACCTTCACCACGAACAGCTTCACTTATGAGGAAAGATTTAGTTTTATGGTGATACAAACAAGTTGGGTGAAATTGGAAAAATTCCATATTGGCTATCTGAGCATTCGCTCTATAGGCCATAGCAACACCATCTCCAGTCGCAATATCAGGATTCGTTGTGTATTGGTAAACTTTACCAGCACCACCTGTAGCCAGAATAGTTATATTACTATGAAAGGTTTTTACTTTATCCTGATCGACATCAAGAATGTAAGCTCCCATACATTGGTTATTTTCATCGCCCCAGCCTAAGCGAGATGTCGTTAGAAGATCGATTGCATGATGGTTTTCAAAAACCTTAATATCCTCATGCTCTCGGCAAACTTTTACCAATGCTCGAATTAACTCTTCACCAGTTACATCTCCAGCATGCAAAATTCGACGTCGACTATGCCCCCCCTCTTTCCCAAGGTCATACTTATCGCTTTCTTCTATTGTGCAATCATCTTCGACTTCACCTCGCTTGGTGAATTTAACACCGAGTTCTATAAGATCTGCTATACATTCTGGAGCACCGTTAACAATGACACTAACTGCCTCTTTGTTACAAAGGCCGGCTCCAGCGTCTAAAGTATCTTTGATGTGGGACTCAAAACTGTCTTTTTTGTTGATGCCTTCCATTACGCAAGAAATCCCCCCCTGCGCATAAACAGAATTACAATCGAACAGTTTTCTTTTAGTGACCAGAGCTACACTGCCTTTTTCTGCAGCTTTTATAGCTGCAAATAAACCAGCGATTCCACTGCCAATCACTAAGTAGTCAAATCTTTCTGAACTCATCTAGTACAAAGTTATCCGTTATTAAATATCCCTTAAGATAGGACAATTAAGGAAAGTTCAAATTTTTCAGCCAAATTAATTAGTAAAAGATACTGATTTTAAGTTTAATCCTTGGCTTTGGAGGTCTTCATAACTGAGTCATAAAAATTTTGTAGAGCTAAAGCCTTGGTTGGCGCTTGTGTAATAACATAATCTAAAGCTCTCTTTGACATTACCGAAAACTCACTAGTCCAACCCTGACGGCCTTTGCGATTCTTGGTTTTATCTTTAAACATTGTATAGACATTAACTGCACGTACAAACCAAAATTGCGCTTGCTCAACATTTTCATAAAGAACCTGTTGAAATGACCTTACCAAAAAGCCTTCAAGAACTGAGCGAGCCTGGTCTTCATTCATGCTGCTAAGATCTTCTCCAACCTCAGGAGTTACAAAAGTATTGAGTGGCTTTGTATAAGCTCCGGGATTGCGTTTCTTCAGCTTTCTATAAAATTCTGCGGCTTCCTTTTTGCGATTATAGACATACATCGCCACGACAGCATCTATGAGAAAGTTGTTATAACCTGTTTCGAAAGTACTCCTTTTATTTTCGTCAAGACTTTCAATATTCGCTTCTAGTATTTCGCTGATTGGTTTAACCAGATCAACATTGTAAGTCCAGTCTATGGACTGATGAGTTTCACTATTGAAGTACAAGAGTTTGCCTCTATCGACAACGTCTTTGAGAGCTTGTGAGACCATACGTGTACACTGTATGTGATCAGGGTTCTTTTCTAAGCCAACCTTGGCCCAGTAAATTGCATGCGTCTCAGCGACTCGCCAATCGAGATTACCATACTCTTCATTGATAGCTGCTATTTTACGAACATCCAGGCGATACTCATCCCAGGCCCATTTATCGCGCACAAAGGAATCTATAATGTCAACCACTTCGGCCTTTGCTCTGGGAGCTAAAACAATTCCATCTGAAACAACTTGAGGTAAACGACCTAATTCTCTAAAACGTTTTTCAAAAGCTGCAAAATCCCATTTTTCAGGAGTACTTTTTAAAACTCCTTGAAGATCAACAATGCCATCTAACAGATAGTAAAGTGTACCGGCGTCATGGCGTTCCAACTCTGTAGCTTTGATAAACTTTACAACTTCCTGCTGCCATTTTTCTTCCTTAAGGTACTTGGTTATCTTTTCAGGAAGTTCAAGATCTTTAGTGGCTAAAACCGTTGCTGCCAAATCTGTGAATTCCATCTTATAAGCTTCTAGCAAATCATTAAACTCAGAAAATCCCATCCTGTTCAATTTCGCATACAATATAGCTGGATTTCTAGGACCATTGGCCAAAAGTTCCAAATTTGGCTTTTCCTTAAGAAGCTTAAGCATTTGAAGTGCCCATTGCTGCTTATAATAACGGTTGGCATCATCAAGATTCATGCCCATCTTATGCTGGAAAATCCATCCAAACTCCCAATAGAGATCAGGATCTCCTGAATGGTTTTTTATGGCATCTAAGTAAAGATCAATTCCCTTCTGAACCCATACCCAACGTTCTTGCGGTGTATCAAAAGTCACCGAAATATTATAGGACATATTCCATGCCATAAAGGCAATAGCTTTGGTGTAACGCGGTTGCAGAGTGCGTATCCACTTAGCTAACTGGTGCAATTCATAGTAGCGCCTTTCTTCTTGCATACGGTTACTTCTCAAGAAGAGCAAATTGGCTATAAACCCTCTGAAACTTCCTAGAGCTATAGTTGTGAACACCACAGCCGGCGACTTATCACTAATGTCGCTAGAGTCATTTATGCCTAATTCATTACGCATATCATCCAGTTTCAATTGCTGCATAGAAGAGGTAAATATTAAAACTATTATAAGGAGCAAAGCCCCAATTTTGTAGAGAAAATTACGTCTCATTTACGCACCACCAGCCCCAACTCACGCCTGTGAAGTGCATACAAACCTAGAAGTATCAATGGTAATCCTTTCAGTATGAAGTCATATAAAAAAACTTTAATAATGAGAGGCCAGTCAATACTGCGCCCCGAAGAAACACTTTCCATACGACTAAAGGTCTCTGCTGAAACCATGGTATTTTTAAGTAGTTTAAAATAAACTCCAGCTACCCCACCTTTTTCGTACTCTTTAGCTGTATCTCCCTGCACTTTTTCGACCTCATATTGTGATTCAGTTGATAATACAGAAGATATACCAACACCAATAATTATATATGAGACAGACAGCATAACAGCTACCGGTGTAGAAAAACACAAACCTGTCGCAGTGCCTACAATTACTAGAAAAGCGATAAATAAACCAACAAGTAATATACAGCGCCAGTAATTACTAAAAAAGGAAGTTTGCCCGATAAGGATATAAGGACCATCTTTTGCCTGAATCACCAATTCTTTAGGTGGCTTAGTGTCATTACCTCTGCGCCCCATATGATCATAATTAAAAATGGTAACACCTAAAGTTTGACGTTTTTGTAAAGCTGCTGCAGGAATTCTGTAGGAGTAGAATTCTGTTGTCTTCAAACCAACAGGCAGGATTTGCCCTAAAGGTTTTTGTTCTTCGTCGACCAGCGCAAAACCAATCATCGTATTTCTTGGTTTTTGATCCAGAGAATCTCCAGCAAATAAGCGAAGGCGAATAAATACAGGAACATCTTCTGCCACTTCTGGAAGATTTGAAAACATAAATATCTTTGGAGTCGGTTGTGGTTGGTTTGCTGTTGCAGGAGGAAGTGAACCCGCTTTACTTTCGAGTGCTCTGGCCATTTCTTTAATTTTCATAGACATTTTACTGTCATCAAAGTTATCCCGACCTAAACTAGCCATTCCTTTTTCGATTCTTTCTAATGCTAACTGGGTAAAATCAGGTCTTTGCCAAGAGTAAAAATTCCTGCCAATCAAAACTTCATCATTTAACTCATCAAACTCTCTAAACTTTTTAACAAGTGGCAATAAACGAGAACGTACCGTTTCCTTCTCCGGACTTTCGATATTTTTCAAAGACTTAAAAAAACTTCTCTCTTCTTCTGTCGTATATTTGCCAAGATACCCGAGAAGAAAATTGACAGGTTCTGCTAAAGTTTGTTTCTGATCATCATTTAATTTCTCTTTAGCTTCGATCAGTAAACGCCCCGATTTATCCACCAGTTCTGAACGAATAGCTTCAACCTCGCTATCTATACGCCAATAAATGTATGCTGAAGAAGTGTAAAGAATAACTAAACTTAAAGTGGCAACACCGAGAAACTTACCAAACCACAACTGAAAATTACTGACAGGTTTGGTCACTACCATATGAATCTGGTATCCCTCTACTTCACCGGCTATGTTTACAGTACCAACCCAAAGAGCCGCCATACCTGTCAAAAAGGTAATTATACCTATTGAGTAGTTGATTCTAATTTTGAACTCACCGGCAAGTGTTGCATCTCCCATGACAGAGTCTGGCAATAGCCCCGTCGCCACACCGATGATGAGTAGTAAAATAAAAAATACTTTAGATCGTATAGATGATCTAGCCGTTTGAATGGCTATAGCTAATACCGCTTTCAAACTACCTTCCTGATTGTTACAACATTTATAATGTCAGCAAATAGCCCCTTTGTCCAACAATCCAAGCTTGCAAATCAATCAATGCAGTCGATTATTAAGCGAAATACGGAGAATTCATTGACATCGAAAACCATTATAGAATCTTTTGAGCTAGAACTAAAGGCCTGTGTGCGTGAAGTTCCTGGAAAACGTCGGGTTTTTAAAGGTATTTGGAACTCTCAAGAAGTCTTTATCAAAATCTTCGAACACCCTTCTTCCTCACAGCGTCACTTTCAAAGAGAGCTTGATGGTATAAAACTTTTTCAAGAGCATGATGTTTTAACTCCCGACCTTCTGTGGTCCGGAAAACTCTCACAAATCCAGAAAGAAAAGATAAAAGATGGTTCTTGGGCACTAATCACCAAAGCGATTCAAGACGCTACATCTTTTGATGTTTTTTATGAAGAATCTCAACAAAAAAGCAACGCACTAAAGCTGTTATTGGATGCAGTATTATCCCACCATAACGCCGGCTTTATACAAACAGACCTTCACCCAGGGAATTTCATGGTTTCTAATGGTGAAATTTACAGTCTGGATGGAGATGCTCTTCAAAAGCTAGAATCAGAAGACGGTAAATTGGCGAACATCGCCCTACTTATGGCTCAATTTCCTGTGAAGGACCATCACTTACTAATGAATGCTTATGAAGGTCCTAAAAAATTCTGCGACAGTTTAGAAAAAAAAGTTTTCAATGCCCGTGCAAAGCGTTGCCAAAAGTACTTAAAAAAAGTCTTTCGACAGTGCACTGAAATTTCCCATCTAAAAAGTTCTGGACAATTGCGATGGCTAAAAAACTCTCTCAATTCACCAGAACTTGAGCAAGCCTCAAAAAATCCCGAACGCCTATTTCCTCAAGATCCTTCTTTACTCTTAAAAAATGGCAACACGGCAAGTGTCGCTTTGAACAAAATAGGTGAGCTTGAAGTCGTTATCAAACGCAACAATTTCAACAAAAACTTCAAAACATTTGCAAGGCGTTTTCGAAAGTCCAGGTCAGCTATTTCATGGGAGAATGGCTTTAGGTTAATGAACTATGGTCTCAATACTCCAACACCTGTAGCTCTTATCGAAAATAAAATTGGGCCAGCACTGAAACAAGCTTATATCATCACAGAAAAGTGTGACGGACCAGATGCTCTAGAGTATTTTTTAAAAAATGCGGATGTAAAATTGGCTGACCAAATGGTAGAAATCTTTAAGGTTTTTGAAAAATGCCAAATCTCTCATGGTGATTGTAAAGCAACCAACTTCATCATTTCAAACGACAAGATCTTTATTATTGATTTGGATGCCATGAAAGAACATAAAGATAAAGAACGCTTTATAAAATACTTCAAGAAAGATTTAAAGCGCTGGATGGCAAATTGGCAAAACTCACCAGACACCAAAGCTCTATTTGAAGAAAAATTTCAACAAGCAGAGCTATCAATGTACCTATAATTACTGCGCAGCTTCGCCAAGCTTCAATAAACGAACATTGCGATAAAGGCGCTTGTACTTGTCTAAAACGTTGTAACTATTCATGCCCTCCGGCATTTCGAGAGCTGACGGCAAAATAGCCAGGTAGCGCTCATCCACCATTGGCCATACCAACATAGGCGATGCAACTCCGCCCCATTTTTCATGCTCTGCCCCCAACAAACGCTTCAACTCTTGAACCGTCATAGTTTCGCGAATAAAATACCTGAGGCTTGGATCTACCTTACCATAATAATGGAAGTTACCCAGAGATTCTTTTTCTGTATTCCCTTTGCGTCCATCGATAATGCTGGCATTTTTTGAACTGACATCTAAAAGAATCTCTCCATTGCGCCCCATGTCATATCTATATAGTCCACTACCTTGTTTCATGCATTTTGCAGTAGCCAAAGATCTGGAGAAACGATCTCCTGGATATTCAAAAATAACCTTCTCTTCGAGTACTGAGCAAGAAAATAAAAATAAACTAAAAATACCTGAAAAAAGCGACCTATTCATTTTTCTTAACCTTATAGCCATCTGGAGCAACAGAAATTGATTCTTGAACCCAAGCTGGCAATTCACGGGCTTTCATCTGGCCAGTTTCTGGATCTACGCCAACATGAACAATCGTTATTCCGCCCCTTGCCAATTCTCTATACTCATCCTCAACCATCCGGCTGAAAATAACTTCATATCGAATGGAACTGCTTCGCATTTCACGAACTACAAGGTGAAGGTCTATTTCTTCTTCAAATCTAAGTGGGTAAAAGAATTTGCATTCACAATTTACCCTGGGCCAACCTAAATGGTTACCCGCATCGTCTCTTGTTCCAACAATACTTTTGTCAAAGCTTCTAAAAAAATCATGTTCAACCGCTTCCATAAATCTGAAAAAATTAGAAAAGTGCATGATCCCCGCCATGTCTGTGTGGGAGAATTCAACCTTCTTCTGTATCTTGTGCTCAAAAGCCATATTTTTTCACTCATCTTATAAATTCACTACTAAGTAAGATACATCTAGGGTTTCTTGCAAACCTTTTTACGAAGTTACAATGTAAATTTTGCATTAAGATCTTAAAGCCATTCACCATTTGAGCCTAGATTTTCACACCTCAAACAAGAAGTTAAACTTTCTGTCCAAAAGCTGAGAAAGGCACATTGTAAAAGACAGTTTATCCATTTTATTGTGTGAATTTTTGGACTGCTCTTATGGGGAGCAGATATCAGGCAATATCAGAACGTTTTTAAACTTAAGATTTTATATAATATGCCCAAAAGAACAGACGTAAAAAAAATTCTTCTACTAGGTTCCGGCCCAATCATCATTGGTCAGGCTTGCGAATTTGACTATTCCGGCACACAAGCTTGTAAGGCTCTTCGCGAAGAAGGCTACGAAGTAGTATTGGTCAATTCAAATCCTGCAACTATCATGACGGATCCTGAATTTTCGGACTTCACTTACATTGAGCCGCTAACTACAGAATACCTTGAGAAAATCATTGCTAAAGAGAGACCTGATGCACTTCTACCTACACTTGGTGGTCAAACTGCTCTTAACTGTGCAATTAATCTTCATGAAGAAGGTATTCTCGAGAAATACAACGTCACTATGCTGGGCGCAGATCCGGACGTAATTGACAAAGCAGAAGACCGCGATCGTTTCCGTAAAGCAATGCTCAAGATTGGTCTCGACATGCCTCAGTGCGATGTTGCCCATAGTCTGGAAGAAGCTCACAAAGTCAAAGAAGCAATTGGTTCTTTCCCACTGATTATCCGTCCAAGTTTTACTCTTGGTGGTACTGGAGGTGGCATTGCATATTGCGAAGAAGAATTTGAAGAAATCTGTCAGCGTGGCCTAGACTACTCCCCTACTACTGAAATCTTGATCGACGAATCAATCCTGGGCTGGAAAGAGTACGAAATGGAAGTTGTTCGCGACAAAGCTGACTTCTGCGTTATTATCTGTTCTATTGAAAACTTTGATCCTATTGGGTTCACACTGGTTACTCGATTACTGTTGCTCCGGCACAAACTCTTACTGACCGTGAATACCAGATTATGCGTGATGGCTCAATTGACGTTATGCGTGAGATTGGTGTTGAGTGTGGTGGTTCAAACGTTCAGTGGGCAATCAACCCTGAAAATGGTCGCATCATCATCATCGAGATGAACCCGCGTGTTTCCCGTTCAAGTGCTCTTGCCTCTAAAGCTACTGGTTTCCCAATTGCCAAGATCGCTGCAAAACTGGCTGTTGGTTACACCCTTGACGAACTGAAGAACGACATCACTAAAGAAACTCCAGCTTGTTTCGAACCTTCAATCGACTACGTTGTTACTAAGATTCCAAGATTTACTTTCGAAAAGTTCAGCGGTTCTGAAGATATACTAACGACTCAGATGAAGTCTGTGGGTGAAGTCATGAGTATCGGTAAAACTTTCAAGCAATCATTCCAGAAAGCTCTTCGTTCTATGGAAATGGGTCGCTTCGGTTTCGGTGCAGATGGCAAAGATAAAGATTACGAGAACAGCACAGATGAAGAACTGGAAGAAAAAATCCGCGTTCCGAACTCTCGCCGTGTTTTTTACGTAAGAGAAGCATTTAAGCGTGGTTGGTCTGTTGAGAAACTTTACGATACATGTAAAATTGATTACTGGTTCCTTCGTCACCTTGAAGAACTTGTCGCTTACGAAGATGAAATTAAGTCTGCAGGTTCTATTGTAGGCCTTAAAGCAGATCAAGCTCTGTTCCGCCAGGCAAAAGAATTTGGTTACTCAGATAAACAGATCGCTTACATCTTAGGATCAACTGAAGATGAAGTCAGAGCTGCAAGATTTGAGATTGAACTGCTTCCTACTTACAGCCTTGTAGACACCTGTGCCGCAGAGTTTGAAGCATTCACTCCTTACTATTACTCAACGTATAGTGAAGTTGACGAGTCTCGTCCATACGAAAACGAGAAAACTGTCATGATTATTGGTGGTGGTCCTAACCGTATTGGTCAAGGTATTGAGTTCGACTACTGCTGTGTTCATGCTTCTTTCGCACTCCGCAAAGCCGGTTACAAAACAATCATGGTTAACTCTAACCCTGAAACTGTAAGTACTGACTACGACACAAGTGATAAACTTTTCTTTGAGCCTCTAACTCTTGAAGATGTTTTGCACATTTATAAGCGCGAAAAATGTGATGGTGCTATCGTTCAGTTTGGTGGTCAGACTCCACTTAATCTGGCAAAAGACCTCAAAGCAAATGGCGTTAACATCATCGGTACTTCACCAGAAAGTATTGAAGCTGCAGAAGATAGAGATTTCTTCCAGGCACTCATTAAGAAACTGGACATTAAGCAGCCGGCTAATGGTATTGCCAGAGACACTGAAGGTGCTCTGACAATCGCCAATGAGATTGGTTACCCGGTTTTAGTTCGCCCTTCATTCGTTCTTGGTGGTCGAGCGATGGCTATCGTTTATGATGATGCAGAACTGACTAAGTACATGAACGAAGCTGTTGAAGTTACAGATGACCGTCCAATTCTTGTCGATAAATTCCTTGATAACGCAACAGAAGTTGATGTTGACTGTATTGCTGACCGTGAAATCTCAGTAATCGGTTCAATCATGGAGCACGTTGAAGCTGCAGGTGTCCACTCTGGTGACAGTGCTTGTATTATTCCAACTGTTACACTTTCTGACAAAGCTTTGGATACAATTCGTAAACATACTCACGCTCTTGCCAAAGAACTAGACGTTTGTGGTCTTATGAATGTTCAGTTCGCGGTTCAAAATGATGAAGTTTATATCATCGAAGTTAACCCTCGTGCTTCAACAACTATTCCATTCCTTAGTAAAGCAATTGGTAAGTCTCTTGCTAAATACGCTTCACTTGTGCAAGCGGGTCAAACTCTAACGGAGCTTGGTTTTACTGAAGAAATCATCCCAGAGCACTACTCTGTTAAGGAAGCTGTATTTCCATTCGTTCGTTTCCCTGGTCTTGATATAATCTTGAGTCCAGAAATGAAGTCTACTGGTGAATGCATGGGTATTGCTGAGACTCCAGGCCTTGCCTTCCTTAAGGCACAGGATGGTGCGAAAAACAGCATTCCTAAATCTGGTCCAATTATGGTTTCCCTTATGTCCAGAGACAAAGAAAAAGTTCTTCCTGAACTTAAAGCTCTTGATGAATTAGGTTACGAAATTTACGCGACACAAGGCACCGCTACTTTCCTGTACGAAAATGGCATTAAAGCTAAAGCCCTCTTTAAGATAAATGAAGGCTCTCCTAATACACTTGATCTGATCAAGGAAAAACAAGTTGGCTGGATAATAAATACTCCTTCAGGTGCACAACCAAGAAAGAATGAGATCGCTATGCGTGCTGCTGCTACTATCCACGGTATACCAGTCACTACGACTATCCCTGGTCTTAAAGCTGCTGTTTCTGGCCTTAAGCAAATCGCCTCAGGCAAAGAAGTCGGTGTTAACTCTATTCAGAGTTACAATGCTAAGACCAACGGCTAATTAAATATACTGCATAATGCTTAGCTGATTGACTCTACTGACCATCTGCATCGTGGCCTGTAGAGTTGTCTGAAGCTGAGATAAGTCAGTCATAGAGGCTGCCAAATCGGCGGCCTGCAATGTTTCTAACTGTTGAACCTGTACAGTTTCACTATTCCTCAAAGATTTACTCTGTGACTCCAGCCATTGCTGCTGGACTCCATCTTGAGTAAAGTGACCGATAACGTGATCCAGGTTATTCTCTAAATTCCCCATATCTGTTGTATCCGGCACATCTCCTAAAAGAAGGTCATCTCTCATATTTATGAGGTTTTCAAATAAGTTCACTCCTGATGTTGTAGCTTCAAACAAACCATCATCACCATTTGCAATCTGACCATACTCTATGACATTTGTCTCGTCGATTTGAGTTTTCTTCCTCTCTGTAGTCAATGGATCCAGAGTAGATGTAACTACAGTAATTCTACCATCTGCATCACGTGTTTCTGCATATGGTGCTGTATCAGTCTTTGTACCACTGAAAATATGTAAACTGCCAAACTTGGATTCACTTACTGTAAATAGACGTTCAATCAAGATATCCAGTTCTTCACCAATATCCTGACGGTGAATATTATCGTGTGTACCATTATTCGCTTGAGTAATTAATTCACTGGCATGTTGAAGAAGTTCTACGACTTCCTGAGTTTTAGCAGCTGTCGTTGTGACCCAGCTACCGGCATCTCGTACATTTTCCTGAAACTGTTGAGTATCTTTCTGTTGACGTTCAATTAACGACACTTCCGAACCTGTACTCGGATCTTCAGAGCGATTCATGTACAGCTTACCGGTTGAAATCTCTATCTGCTTCTTTTGATAAGCCAATTGAGTTTCAGCCAACCTTTCCTGTAGCATATTATATGAAGAAGATGTAGGTACGCGTATCATTTTATACTGCCTCCGTCACTAAGAAGTCTGCAGGAACTGTGAACGCTCCATACTTCGTTGTGTTCTTTCTTTTCGTATCACTCTTAGCTTCTTTAAACTGATCGTGCTGGCCAATATCCTTCCAGTACTCAATCACCGGAAAGGCTCCAACATTCCAGTCTTTCGCCAATGCGGCATTCATGAGTTGAACCATATCAAAAAATTCACCTTCAGGAATCAACTCAACCATTTCAGGCTCAAGCATATAAATTCCAGCATTGACTAAAAACTCATGATCCGGTTTTTCAACTACCTGATTTATAGTCAAGTTATCCTGTGCCATTTCGATAACGCCATAAGGGATTTTAATACTGTGACGTCTCACACAGACAGTCATACAGCAATTGCTTTCGCGATGAAACTTTACAAGTGAACGGTAATCAAGATCAGTCATCAAGTCACCATTCATCACTAAAAAGCTGCTTTCAGGCTTACTATTCATAAGTGTTAATCCACCTGCTGTACCAAGAGCTTGTTCTTCTTGAACATAGTTAACTGATAAATTGTGTTTACTGCCATCTCCTACATGATCAACTATCTGTTCGGCAAAATGATTAACAGCAAGAACAACATCTTGTATTCCATTGCCTTCGAGATTATGAAGGATATTGTCTAAAATTGTTTGTTCGCCGACTTTTAACAATGGCTTGGGAGTGTTGGCTGTCAGAGGGTGAAGTCTTGTACCTTTTCCACCGGCCATAACGACAGCACCAGCTGGTTCGAAATCTTCCAATTGATTCTTTAACAATTCTAGTGCAACTGGTTTTCCGGCTTTATCAATAACTGGCAAATGCCTGATTTTCTTTTGCATCATTAGTGCCATTATCGCCATTTGTGCGGTTCCCTGCTTGACTGTTACAGGATTTAAAGTCATTATATCACTCACAGGCGCATCAAGTGCTGAGCCAGCAAGAAATGAACGTCTTATATCACCATCGGTAATCATACCACAGAGTTTACCCTTTTGGTCAATAACGAGTGCAGCTTCTGCATCCATGTGTTTTACCGCTTGACTAATTGGAGTATCAGGAGCGATCAAAGCCGCCTGAAGTTTTTCGCCATGCAGATTACCACCCATAATGACTACCTCGGTTTGTTACTACCTTCCACGGTAGTATTTAACGCTTTTATGGCGATGAGGTACTCACCTAAACTGGAATTAAGTCTTCTAAAACTAGTTGAGATGGAACTTTTGCGTTCACCTTTTTTCTTAAACGATGAGACTGTGCTATTCATTTTCATGCTCCTGTTTAAATAAGATTAATTACAGTCTGCGTCAGCTGATCGATAGTCGTTATAAACTTGGCTGCACCCTGAAAAGCTCTCTGGGACTCGAGCATATGAACCATCTCTTCGTCGACACTGACACCTGACTTTTCAGCAATAACATTAGTAAAAAGCTCAACACTGCTCTCAGCGCTTCGATGTAAGTCTTCTGCTTTATTTCTCTCAACCGCGACAAAGTCAACAATTCTGTCCGCACGATCAATCAACTTATCATTATTGATACTTGCCAATGGAATATAAAGTCCGTCCCACATAGCAAGGGCATTATCACCATCACCAACATTTTGGTCATTATCTGCTGCCGCGACTAAATCCGGATCAGATATAAGTAGTTGCATGTTAAAAGTACCTGGAAGACCAGTATCAAAAAGATCTGTACCTGCCACTCCTGGAGGGCCTTGAGCATCAAAACCCAAACCGTGAATCCGGTTCATTTCATCCGAAAATTCCTGAGCATATTCCTCATACTCTACGATACGAGCCTGAACAAACTGAAAGGTATCGAGTACCATTGAACCTGATGTCAAATTAGCTGGAGTCGCTGCTGTAACCCAGTTAGCAGACACTGTCGGAGGAGGACCTGCAACATAGTTAAAATTAAGTGTATCCAGTCTTGTATCACCACTTACGACAGTCTGCGAGTCCACTTCTAATGTGTATGTACCATCTAATTCTTCTGTAATCGTTACATCAGCTAGATCTGCTAATTCTTTCGCTACAGCATCGCGCTTATCGCGCAATTCTACAGCTTGTTGATTATTATTATAGGAGCGTTCAACAACAACTATTTCTCTATTAACATCTGCGAGCTGCTGAGTGAGATTGTTAAACTCTTCAACTCTAGTTTCTAATACACCGCCAGAAGCAGATGCTATACGATCACGCAAATCTGTTAAGAGGTTATATTGCTGATTAAAACTCGAAGCGACTCTTTCTGCGTTGGCAAGGAAAGCACGACGATTAATCTCTGAACCTGGATCATTAGAAAGATCCTGTAAGCTATTAGCATACTCTGTTAATGAATCAGTCATTATAGATTGACCTTCAATAGCGAGAATTTCTTCAGTCGCTTGCATATATTTACTTAATTCAGAATAGTAAGCTTCCTGTTCTACTGCAGTCCGCAGGCTCCCTTCTAAAGCCGCATCAAATTCTCTAACAACTGTTTCTACGCGACTAC
This sequence comes from Lentisphaerales bacterium, assembly GCA_022446985.1. Lineage (GTDB taxonomy): Bacteria > Verrucomicrobiota > Lentisphaeria > Lentisphaerales > Lentisphaeraceae > JAKVBD01. The sequence goes on along the minus strand of JAKVBD010000038.1, from coordinate 7,240 downwards.
CTGTACCAATCTGGTAACGGTATTTATCTAAAGCGTAGTTTTCGACGATCTCAGCTGTCTGACGATGGTAACCGGCCTTATCTGCATTTGCAATATTATTACCAATCACAGACATCTGGGCCTGGCGCATCATAAGAGCGCTTTTACCTGTATTTAATGATGTTGTGAGACTCATAATATTACCTGTCTAATTTTTTAACCTACTGATTTAAAAATCATCGATGAGGACTTCACACCTAATCGACCACCTTTATTGTATACTTTCTTCTTACCCGCAAGACCCGCGCCAGCCTTCACCATACTGCGATCTATTACCGCTAAGTAATTGCGCGTCAATGAATAATTAACTTTGTCGGCAATTTGGAAACGCTGCATTTTCTCTTTAATTTCACTGCGGCACTTTTGTAATTCATCAGACAAATCGTCTAACTTTTCACCGTAAACCTGATACCAGAGCTGAGCCGCTTGATTAAGAGCAGAAGACTTTTCTTCTTTTTCGGCAAGTATTGCCCATATGCGATCAGTATCTCTTTCTATAAGAGCTCTCTCCAATTCCAACGAAGAAACCAGTAGTGAATCAGCTGCAGTCCAAAGTTTTTCACATATCGCGCCAGAATTTTTCACATATTCCGGTACATCATTTTTCTTTGCAGTCATCATCTACCTCACACTCTGTCTTTCATATTGTTATAAATCATCTCAGCCAGACCTAAGTTCATCGTTTCCCCCATATGCTGAGCCAATTGATCGTAAGCCATATCCATATACTTATTAGAAGATTCACCTTCGGACTCTGAAATTTCTCTGGCAGTTTTAAAGCCCTGTTTCACCATATTTGTCACCAACATAGTTTCTAAGCCTTGGCTGCGTCCATCAATTCATTTTCTTTCATGGTCCGCTCTTTATAAATATTCAGAGTTGATTCCTGCGGTTTAAAAAGTGGCTCAAACTGTAAGGGTTTCATGGCTAATTCCTCATCCAAAATTTCTTATTGAGTAACTAACTCCGCATGGAGCGCGCCACTATCTTTTAAGATGTGTAAAATGCTCATCATATCCCTTGGGCTAACCCCCAATTTATTGAGATTATCGACGAGTTGCTGAACTGAAGTTATTTCAGGAATGTAGTGTAGTTTTGTTTTATCTTCCTGAACATCCGTTTGTGTATCTGGAGTAATAACGGTATCTCCACCAAAGGCGTCCGGCTGAGCTTGACTTACGTTTAAAGTATTCTTAACACGGACAACGATATTGCCATGACTTATAGCCACCTCTGACACCTTAACTTCACCATTAACAACAATCGCTCCAGTCCTTTCATTAATGGTAACTTTAGCGATGTGATCTGTGTTAAACTCAAGCTGTTGAACTTCTGAAATAAAATCAACAATTTTATTTTCCTGGAAGTACGAATTAGGAATTTTCACACGAATCCTATTGGCGCTATCGGCCAAAGCTGCCCCTATAAATCGCTCATTGATTGCATCTGTCATATGCTTAGCCGCTGTATAGTCGCGATTATGCAATAAAAAAGTTAATTGACCCTGATTTAGGTAATCCAGATTGCCCACATCCTTTTCAAGTTTTAAGCCGCCGATAACCATACCTACTGTGGGATGGTTCTTAGTCACCGCATCACCTCCGGCTCCTGCTTCTCCAAATACACCACCACCGACAGTTAATGCACCTTGAGCGATTCCCCAAAGCTGACCATCAGCACCCAGTAAAGGGGACATAACCAAAGTTCCACCTAAAAGAGATTGAGCATCCCCTATTGTAGATACTGTACAATTGAGCATATCGCCTTTAAATGAACCACCACTAATTGTTGCGGTAATCTGAACGGCTGCTACATTTTGGACCTTAAGTTCTTCTTCATCTATCTGCACTTGAAAGTGTTTCAGAATATTATTTAAAGAATGTTGAGTCAATTCTTTATCTGAATCTCCGGTTCCAGACAAGCCAGTAACCAGCCCAAAGCCTGTTAGGAAGTATTCTTCATGTCCCTGGATTCTTGAAGCATTTTTTATTTTTACTTTTGTCTTAGCCTGAAGATCTATAAAGATCAGTGATATAAAACAAAGTAATAGAAGCATTTTTTTCATGACCAGGTCCTTAAAATGGGTTAATAAACTGGAAGATTCTCCACAGTATGCCTGCCTGTGTACCATCCGTAACATCTCCCGCTGTTTCATAGAAAATGTTAGCATCTGACATATAAGAGGAACTAATAGTATTAACCTTTGAGATATCTCTCGTGCGAATCATACCCGTCATGACTATGTGAACTTCTTCCTGTTTCATTTTGACTCGTCGTTCACCTTTAATCACGAGGTTACCATTTGGCATGACATCAACTACTCTCGCTGTTATCATTGCCGATAAATTTTCACTGGTACTGGAGTTACCTGAACCATCAAAAGAGCTACCTGAAGATATAGACAGCCCCTTTAAAGTTGCAAAGTCATTTAAAATGCGATAAAGAATTGCATCGCCCTTATTCCCCTCAAGGTTTCCAGGGAAAATCGGATCGGTAGCACCTTTATTAGCTTGCTTACTGGTTGAAATAGATTCAGACTTAGATGAACTGGATGATTCATCAATTATTATAGTTACCAGGTCGCCAATATTTCTGGCCAGACCACTACCATACATTTGACTTACCAGCTTCAAATTGTTATCCGCAGCCTGCAAGGTAAAACTCCCTACCAGTAATATAATCAATAGATACTTCATCTTCTTCTCCTGTTAATTTACCCGCCCCAACCCACTGGCAATGAGTTGTGCATTCATAACTTTTCCGGTTCTGGTATTTTTAACCCGTATATCATCCCCTCTTCTTCCCAACTGCAATGCCTGCCCTGTCACTCTGACAGTAAGAGAGCCAAGCACTGTTTCTACCATGATAATCTGCCCCTTATTGGCATATACAGGCTCTGTTAAATTATTGAGTGGAATTCTGTTGCCTTCCATCATGCTGCGTCTCACTTCAAAGCCAATGGCTTCTTCTATAGTCAGGCAAAGACTTTCTTCTTTGCCAACTGACCAAATAGTTGCCAACTCAACATCCGACTTGGTTAAAACATGACCTTTCTTAACTGAATTCTTCAGCAAAACAACATTTATTTCTCTTTGGATACGGGGATTGATAGTGATAATGCCAAGGCTTTGGCCTTTCTCTGAAAACTTAACTCTGATTTTTGCCGAACTCACATCTCTAGAAGCGGTCTGGCTGATTAATTCGATTTTATCAGCTCCACTCATATCACTGATGGAACTCATATCTTCGGAAGTAAACTCGATATTTATATTATAGTCACTCCAGGGAGCTTTGGTTGAAAGCTGTTTTAAGAGTTCCTCACTGACATCATCTAAAAAGTTCATATCAGCAACTCTGAAAACTCTGACCATACGCGGAGCAATTAAAGACAGATCAAGCAACTCTTTATGCTCCTGCATTTTGATAGCAATCGTGCGAATCGAAAGTTTTTTGCTACCTCTTTCAGGAGCTTCAAAAATAATCAGGTCTTTTTCTATCTTATCTAACAAGGAATCATCAGTTACTAAATCCTGCAATAAAACGAAACGACCACTCACCCTGACTTCTGACTTTATGCGGACCTCTCTTTCCGCTAAAAGATTAAATTGCAAAGATGTTAAAACTATGAAAAATGTTATCAGGGCTTGTTTCATTTTCTCATCCCCTATTATTTCAGATTCGTTGCTGTTCTCAGCATTTCATCACTGGTTTTAATACTTTTGGAGATGACTTCGTAAGCTCTTTGTGCGGCAATCATATTTACCATTTCCTTCACAACCTCAACATTTGAAGCCTCAAGAAAACCCTGTTTTATACCGCCATAGCCATTTTGGCTTGGATTACTGGTTGTCGCATTACCACTGGCTTCAGTTTCGACAAAAAGATTATTTCCAATAGGTCTTAAACCTTCACTGTTAGGAAATCGCGCTATCGTCATCGTTCCGATATTTGTTGTTTCACCATTCACCGTTTGAGAAACAACACCATCTTCACTGATATCTATAACTGAAGCATTTGGATCGATAGCCGGCGCACCTCTTACTGCGTATCCGTTGTCATTCACAATTGTACCATTTTGATCTCTATGAAAATGGCCGTCTCGAGTATATGCTATCGTTCCATCTGGAAGCTCAATCTCACAAAAGCCTTCTCCACTTATCGCTAAACTTAAATCACCGCCTTTCTGCTCAAGAGTCCCCATACTGAAATCTCGTGTAATACTACTAACTCTTGAACCTGTTCCGAGATCAACTCCAACCGGTGTAACAGAATCAGAGGTCGCAGCACCAATGGAAGTCACTGTCTGATAATAAAGATCCTGAAAGTGAACCTGACCTTTTTTAAAGGCAGTTGTATTTACATTCGCAAGGTTATTGGCGATATTTTCAGTCAATCTTGTCTGGCCTTCCATACCTGTGGCCGATACCCATAATGCTCTATCCATTTGTCAATCTCCTCTATGAACCAAAAGTCTGGTATTCTTTATGTTTCAGGCCGTCGCGCATCTTCATAAGTCTTTGAGCCATTTCAAATTTGCGCATACTATCAATCATTGTGATCATCTCTTTAACTGGAGTGATATTTGCATTTTCTAAAGTTCTACCAGAGATATTGAAATCTCCAACCTCCATATCCTCTGCCATATCCTGATGCTTGTCTGGAAGCTTATAGTAACTGGAGCTTATACGCTCAAGCATCTTGAGATCTTCAATGCCAACAACTTTAATCCTGCCTAACTCCCTTTCGTTTAAGCCAATACCGACTGCAATGCTGCCATCATCTTTTAGGAAAAGCTCATTCACATCCTCTTCGCCTTGAAGCTGAAAGTTACCTACTGAAGCCTCTAGCTTAAAACCATCTATTGTTTGAATCTCACCACTTGGGGACAGAGTAAAACGTCCATTACGTGTATATAAGGTTTCTCCTTCAGGTGTAGTGATTTCAAAAAAACCATTTCCAGAAAGAGCAAAATCCAAAGGTCGGCCGGTATGCTTTAACGGTCCAGAGTCAAAGCTAACATGATTGTCATCTAAAAGTGTACCTTGACCATGTTCACTATAGCGATCTACATAGCCATCAAAGTCTGTACTTAGAACCGTTTCACCCTTGTAGCCTGGAATCTGAGAACCTGCCAGATTTCGGGAGATACTCTCCTGGCGGCGCATCTCTATATCCATCGATGCTAAAACTTTATAAATTACTGACATTTCTAACTCCAAAATTTCTTTGTCTTAATAAAGTCGCAGAGCGTATGCCTGATTTCCCATGACAACGGGATACACCACAAACTAAAACCAAACATATTCATAAGTGCTTGATTTATAACGATAAAATTTTTCATATATTTATTTCTCACCTATCAACTACAGAGCAATAGAGAAAAATATTCCGGCAAGAAATTCCATCCAGAGGGCGGCTGGAAGCTTTTTCCCCAGCAGATTTTCAAGAATGATTACTTTTCTGTAAAACTGATTATGAAATACTTTTTATCGTGAGATATTAGCCAAAATAGAATTTGAGAGAAGCATGAAACCTTTTGAAGAATTAGTAAATAATGAAAACTCTGCATTTGAGATATTAAAAGAGTGGCTTGCTGGGGCTGACACTCAGAATCAACTTCTTCCTGCATCTGAAGAAAACCGCAGAACTCTTTACAAAGTACAGGCTTCGACTTCAAGCCTATTAGGGGCTCTTGCTTATGAAACCGGAGGAATACTGATAGATCACGGATGGCTTAGAATACTTGGCTCAGGAAGTAAAGGTATACCAAGAACTCTGGTTGATCTAAATCACAATGACTACGGCTACCTCATCTTTGCTGATGATGCTGCTGGCGGTTTCTACGCTGTTAACCAAGGAAGCCTTGGCAAAGATATCGGTAATGTTTATTTCCTGGCGCCAGATTACAATGAATGGGATCCACTTGAAATAGATCTCGAAGTTTTTGTTCAGCTCGTTTTATCTGAAGATATTGACGAATTTTATGAAGGCCTTAGATGGTCTACCTGGAAAACAGATATCCAAAATTTAAAAGCGAATGAATGCTTTGGTTTCTACCCATTTTTATGGACAGAACAAGGTGATATCGAAGAAAGCCAAAGAAAGCCAATGCAGGTCAAAGAAGCATTTAATTTGAAAATAGCCCCTTTCGCCGGCTAATTTAAAGCATGAGTGACTTAAGAAAAAAACTTCCAGATGATGACCAAAAGCTTCTTGATGACTGCCGAGTAGAAACCTTTCGATCCAGCGGCAAAGGAGGCCAACATGTCAATACAACTGACAGTGCGGTGCGTTTAGTTCACTTACCTACTGGCTTAAGCGTCCAATGCCAGGTAAACAGAAGCCAACATAAAAATAAAGCAATATGCATCCTTAAACTAAGGGAGTTGTACGAAAAAAGATTTCGCACAGTCAAGAAAAAAAGGATTGCCACTAAGAAAACTAAGGGCTCTCAGGAACGACGTCTACAGAAGAAAAAGCAGCGTTCTGATGTAAAAAAGATGAGAAGAAATAAAAATTACTAATTATGCTCTGATTTGTTTGGCTGAAATAAAGAAGCTAGACCAAAAATTATTATCACTAAAAGTAGAAGAAGTATTGCATAAATTCTCAAACTCTTTGAGCGCTGGTTAATTTTGAGAGTGCTATCCTCACCTTGAGCAGAGGACAAACCTTCTTCTCCAAGAATCACTTCCACTTCTTTAACTAACTCTTCTTTTTCTTCAGGTATATCAGCTTCCTCAATACTTGGAGAATCAACCAACTCAGCATCTTCTTTGTCTTGAGTCAAAGTAACATTGGTTTGTGGCTTAACTTCTTCAACAGGAACTGTATCTTCCTGAGCACTAAGTTGAAGAGAAAACGTAATAAATAATACTGCAAAAGCTTTTATCATAATATCCTGATTGTCTTTTGCTTAAACTAATTATTTTCCTCGGGATTACAATTTAAGAATTTGATTAAAGCCTCGACTCAATCGTTCCTTCTCTTTTATGCCAATTCCCTCTCCCATTTGCCAGACTTTCCCACCAACCATTTTCCATGTCGATCCAGAAAGAACCAGCTCTCAAAGATCTTGCAACGCGGTCTTTATAGTAAATAATCGTTCCGTCTATAGCGATATAAGAACCTCTATTAAGGTGAGGTGTAGCTCTTTCATCAAAATTACCATGATTACCTTCCATATTTTGACCGCCATTTA
>JAKVBD010000037.1 GCA_022446985.1 Lentisphaerales bacterium | reverse complement strand
TCGGTGCGAACAGATTCGACAAGAGTATGTTTGATATAAACCTTACCCGTCTTTTTATTAGTAGTTTTTGATTCGCGTATAAACATAGCTGCATCCTAGCACTAAAAAAAAGTTTAGCAAGAGTAAAAAACAATAAATTACTATATTTAGGTCACTACATTTTAAGGCCACTAAAATATTGAAAGTAAATTTTGTTGGAGTGACAATAGTTTACAATTTATCAAATGATTGAAAATCTCATTTTTTTATCATTTCCAGCGATTTGCCGGGGAAAGATGGGCTAGGGACTGGTAACATGGGCTCCGTGTGGCTAAGTCACTACATGAGGGCTGGTTATTTCAGTAGCAATCAAAATACTCAAGAAGTCACTTGCAGAAGAAAGCCATGAGAACATAAAGCGCTTTAGTCAGGAAGGTAAACTAGCAGGTTCAGTCAACCGCCCTAACATTATTCGAATATATGATTCGGGAAATATTGGCAAAATGTACTATTTGGCTATGAAGTACGTCAAAGGCCTGGATGCTCTCCAACTTTTAGAAGAAAGAGGCTAATTCTCTGTAAGAGAAGTCGTTTCTATGGGAATCATTTTAAGTGATGCGCTTCATGAAGCCTATGCGCACAATATCGTACACCGAGATATAAAACCAGATAATATAATGGTCGTCGAAGACGGCACCCTAAAACTGTCAGATCCTGGTCTCGCAAAGCATGTCGATGATGACTTCAGTTCCACAATCAACGCTGCTGCTATTGATTCACCAAACTATAATTCTCAAGAACAAGTCAAAAATGCCAAGATGGCACATTGTTGAAGTGGTATTTACTCACTGGGAGAAACTATATACCATTCTTTAACTGGCTAGGTTGCTTTCAATGGCTCATCAGCGATGAATGTCATGCTCAAGCATTGCAACGACAAGCTTCGCCCTCCTGGAGAGGCCAATCCTAAGCTACCAGTTAAACTATGTAAAATCATTTGTAAAATGATGGCAAAAAATCACGAAAATCGCTTCCAAAGCTGTACAGGAGTTAGAGAGGCATTACATCGGTTCATAAATGCAAAACCAAAGAAAACGCACCATAGCAAAAGGCTGATAAATCTTAAAGGTACAAAGATTGAAAGACTTATAAGAAGTAAACCAAGTAAAATCAAAAACCGTAAAAAAGTCAGTTTAGTCCCTCTTTTCATCCTGAGCATTCTACTAGTACCCATAATCATCTATCTGATTATTAAGTGATGATATGTCACAAAAACAAAAAGGACTCAAAACCGAAGTTATGAGTCCTTTAAATTTTGGTGGGCGGCACAGGATTCGAACCTGTGACCTTCTGGGTGTAAACCAGACGCTCTAACCAACTGAGCTAGCCGCCCGAAAAATCTCTTAGAGTGAAGATCTACTGCGAAGTCTACCGCTTGAAACGAAACCTTCATAGTTGTGCTGTACCAGCTGCACTTCAATCTGTTGCATGGTCTGGAGCATTACACCAACCATAATAAGTAGACTTGTACCACCGAAGAAAGAAGTGATCATAAAGTTACCCTGAAGAACTTCGATATTTGAGTAAAGAACGATTGGTACAATAGCCAATGCAGTTAGAAATACTGAACCTGCATAAGTGATGCGAGTCATTGTGTTATTCAAGAACTCTGCAGTTTTCTCACCAGGACGAATACCCGGGATAAAACCACCTGATCTGTTTAGATCATCAGAAATTTGAATTGGGTTGAACTGTGTAGCTACCCAGAAGAAAGTAAAGACGATTATCATTACTGAATAAATCACTGTATAACCAATACTACCAAATCTCAACATGGCACTAAGTGCGTCTAACTGAAAGTAATTCGCTAACATCTCAGGGAACATCATAAGTGCACTTGCAAAGATAATCGGCATAACACCAGCGTGATTAACTTTAAGAGGCATGTAAGATGTTTTCTCAATTGCTCCACGGCTACCTGTAGTTCTCTTAGCATATTTCAGAGGAATCTTACGAACACCCTGAACAACTACAACTGTCGCTGCGGTTGCTGCCAGGAAAAGACCTAAAAGAATTGCCATGTGGATTAGTGTTAAATCACCATCTTGGAAGAAACCGAAAACCTGCTGAATAGCAGTCGGCATAGATGAGATAACACTGATAGTAATGATGATAGAGGCCCCTTGACCGAGGCCTTTATCAGTAATCTGCTCGCCCAGCCACATAATAAGTAATGATGCAGCTGTTAAAAGGATAGTAGTCGTCAGGTAAAAAGTCATACCAGGATTGTTAACAATCGCGTGCTTACTCTGAAGTAGAGTAGGCATACCTTTGGCCAGGAAAAAACCCTGAACAAGACAGATAACGATTGTTATGTATCTGGTAAGTTGAATATACTTTTGACGTCCCTGAACGCCTTCTTTTTGCATTTTCTCAATTTGTGGAATAACCGGAGTCATCAGCTGCAAGATAATTGAAGCTGTGATGTAAGGCATAATCCCCAATACACCAATGGCAAAGTTCTGAAGTGCACCGCCACTGAAGACATTGAACATCTGCAACAGGCCGCCTCCGGCACTGTTTTCCAAGTCTTTCATAGCTCTGTCTAACATATCCAGGTCAATTCCAGGAACCGGAATATTCTGAATAAGTCTAACAACAGCAATCATTGCTAGAGTGTAAAGGATCTTAGATTTAAGTTCCTTAATTTTGAAAATGTTTTTGAAGGCAGACAGCATTATTTATCCCTTATTCGGCAACTTCGCATTTACCGCCAGCAGCTTCAATTTTAGCTTGAGCTGATTTGGAGAATGCATCTGCTTTAATTGTAATAGCCTTAGAGATCTCGCCTTTAGCGAGAATCTTTAGACCGTAGTCAACGCTGGAAATAATCTGTTTGTCGATTAGTGCCTGAGCATCAACTGTTGCGCCTGCTTCGAAAGCAGCATCGATAGAACTAACATTAACACAAGTCCAGTTCTTGTGATTACGCGCTTTAAATCCACGAATGTGTGGTAAACGACGGAAAAGTGGCATCTGTCCACCCTCAAAGTGAGGTCTGATAGTAGAACCAGATCTGGACTTTTGACCTTTTTCACCACGACCACAAGTACGACCTAGACCAGAAGAGTCGCCGCGGCCAACGCGCTTGCGCTTCTTGTAGCCTTTAGTGTTATTTAAGCTTTGAAGTTTCATTTAATAAATCTCCGATTATGCCTTTTTAAGGCCACGCTTAATTAAAATTTCGTCACGGCTCTGAAGTGCTTCCATAGCGTTTCTTGTAGCTCTTACAACGTTCATAGAGTTCGATGAACCCATAGACTTTGCAAGAACGTCACGTACGCCAGCAAGCTCTAGTAGAGCACGCATTGCGCCACCGGCGATTAGACCTGTACCAGGAGAAGCGGGTTTAATCAAAACCTTAGCACCGCCATGACGAGCAATAATGTCGTGTGGGATAGTCTTACCGTGTAGTGGAACTTTAAAAGTACTAACTTTGGCAGCGTTAGAAGCTTTACGGATTGCGTCAGACACTTCATTTGCCTTACCAAAACCTACGCCAACTGTACCTTTGTGGTCGCCAGTTACAACAAGAGCAGAGAAACTGAACTTACGTCCACCTTTCAATACTTTGCTACAACGGTTAATTGTAACCACTCTTTCTTCAAATTCTTTTTCTGTAGTTTCAGCCATTGTATTCTCCTAGAATTTCAATCCAGCTTCTCTGGCAGCTTCTGCCAGACTTTTTACGCGGCCGTGAAACTTAAATCCGCCACGGTCAAAAACGACCTTTTGGATTCCAGTTTCAAGTGCTTTCTCGGCAACTTTTTTACCAACAGCAGCTGCGCCTTCTACATTTGAAGCTTTACCTTCAAATCCTTTTTCAACTGTTGAAGCTGAAACTAATGTTTTTCCTGTTTGATCGTCGATCAACTGAACATAAATATGATTCAAAGATCTGTAAACGCTCATACGTGGAATTGTGGATGTGCCAGAAACCTTCTTACGAATGTGCCAACGTCTACGTTGTCTCTTTCTGGCTTTTTCTGATTTAAGCATTTTTAAAACTCACTTTAATAATTATTTACCAGCGCTCTTACCTTCTTTCAGAGCGATATGTTCACCAACATATCTAACACCTTTGCCTTTGTATGGCTCAGGTCTTCTGAAGAAGCGGATATCTGCAGCTACTTGACCGACAAGTTGTTTGTCTGCGCCTGTAACGCTGATCTTAGTATTGTCTGGCATATTAATAGTGATGCCTTCAGGGATATCATAGTTAATCGGGTGTGAATAACCAAGATTCAAGTTTAGAGTTTTACCCTGAACAGCGCCTCTGTAACCAGTACCGCGAATTTCAAGTTCTTTGCTCCAACCATTAGCACAACCAACAACCATGTTATCGATCAAACTTCTAGTTAAACCATGCTGTGCTTTACACTGTCTTGTATCGTTGCTTCTAGTAACAACGATCTCTTTGGCAGCTTCGTCAAATTTGACGTCTACCTTTTCTACGTCCCAGCTGTAACTTAAAGCACCCTTTGGTCCTTTAGTCGAAATTTCATTACCGGAGATTTTTACGTCTACGCCAGCAATGACTGGAATGGATTTATTACCAATTCTTGACATTTTAAAATCCTTTTCTACCAGACTTTACAGATAAGCTCGCCACCAATACCTTTGGTGCGTGCTTCTTTACCAGTCATATAACCTTTTGAAGTCGTCATGATAGAGATACCTAGGCCACCTCTAACACTTGGAATTTCATCTGCTTGAACGTAGATACGACAAGAACCTTTACTAAGTCTCTTAACACCTTCAATCACTGGAGCGTTCTTGAAGTATTTCAAAGTAACTTTTAGTTCTTTCTTATTGTTTCCCGCGTCTACGACTTCAAAGCTTTCGATGTAGCCTTCCTTCTGGAGGATACGACTCAACTCTACTTTAGCCTTTGAAGAAGGCATGTTAAGAACAGCATGTCTTGCCTGTCCTGCGTTTCTTACTCTTGTAAGAAAGTCTGCAATAGGGTCATTCATAATTTTTTAAAATCCTAAATATTTTTTACCAGCTTGCTTTTACAACGCCTGGGATCATACCATTTGATGCAAGCTCTCTGAAACAGAGACGGCAAAGCTGAAATTTGCGAATATATGCTCTCGCACGGCCGCATTTTTGACAACGGTGATAAGCACGCGTTGAAAACTTTGGTGTACGGTTTGATTTCTCGATGAGGGCTTTCTTAGCCATTTATCAACGTCTCCGTTTACTTTTCAAAAGGCATACCGAACAATTCAAGTAGCGCTCTGCCTTCTTCGTCAGTCTTGGCAGTCGTTACGAATGAAATGTTCATACCGATTTGATATTTGATTTTGTCTAGATCAAGCTCAGTAAAAATTGACTGATCGCTTACACCCATTGTGTAGTTACCGAACCCATCAAAACCATTCTTCTTGATACCACGAAAATCTCTAACACGAGGAAGAGCAGTGTGGATCAAACGCGTCATGAAGTCAAACATCATGTCATTTCTAAGAGTAACTTTAGCTCCAATTGCCTGACCTTCTCTGATTTTGAAACCAGCACAAGACTTACGAGCTTTGGTAGCTACAGCTTTTTGACCTGTAATAGTAGTCAAAGTGTTAAGAGCTTCAGTTAGAACGTCTCTTTCTCTTTTAGTACTAATACCGCTGTTAAGAATAATTTTAGACAGCTTCGGGACCATATTAACGTTTTTGTAGCCGAAACGTTTCATCATCTCGCCAACAATTTCGTTCTTGTATGTATCGTTTAATGACACAACCATTGTTCTTATCCCTGATTAAGCTTTTGCAGCCTTGCGGCTGTCATATCTTTCTTTAGGCATAACGTTAGAGATATGAAGTGGACCTTCAAACTCAACGATTCCGCCTTCGTTTTCACCGGAAGGTTTCACTGCTTTCTTACGAAGGTTGACACCTTCAACTGTTACAGTGTCGTTTTTGCGGTTAATAGAAGTGATAACACCAGACTTCTCTTTTTCAGAGCCAGCGATAACTACTACTTCTGTACCGATTTTGATACTAGCCTTAGCCATTACAGTACCTCCGGAGCGAGTGAAATGATCTTCATGAATTTCTTATCTCTAAGTTCACGAGCGATAGGGCCGAAAATACGAGTACCGCGAGGATCATTTTGTGCGTTAATAATAACTGCTGCATTTTTGTCAAAAGAAAGATAAGAACCATCTGGACGACGAATCTTGTGTCTAGTTCTAACTACTACAGCTTTTACAACTTCACCTTTCTTAACAACGCCACGAGGAGAAGCTTCTTTAACTGTTGCAGTAACTATGTCACCAACATAAGCATACTTTCTTCTCTGACCAAGAACTGTGATTGCTACAACTCTCTTAGCGCCTGAGTTATCAGCCACTTCAAGACTAGATTGCATCTGAATCATTTTGTGACTCCTTACTCAGCGACTTTTTGTACTTCTACCAGACGCCAGCGCTTAAGCTTACTAGTTGGTCTAGTTTCTGCAATTCTGACCTCGTCGCCTACTTTTGCCTGATTGTTTTCATCATGCGCGTAGTACTTCTTGGAGATCTTAATAACTTTCTTATATCTTTTGTGTCTAGCAAGACGGTCAACTGTAACAACGATGGTCTTATCCATTTTGTTACTTGTAACCACGCCTACGCGTTCTTTACGTAGACCTCTTTCAGACGTTTCTTTAGTTTCAGACATAATTCAAAAACCTTATGCTTTAGCGCGCGCTGTTAGTTCAGTCAATGCTCTAGCGACATCCTTCTTAAGGTGTCCAATGCGGGCGCTGTTTTCTAACTGACCGGTTTTGCTCTGTATTCTTAGTTTCAGCAATTCTGACTTACTGTCTAGAACGAGCTTGTTCAGTTCTTCTTCGGTCAAGTTTCTAATTTCTGCAGCTTTCATTTAGAGTTCATCCTCTTTAGCTAGGAAACGAGTTTTTATACCAAGCTTATTTGCTGCTAGGTACATCGCTTCTCTGGCAAGATTGCGGCTACAACCACTAATCTCAAACATTACTGTTCCTGGACGTACAACTGCTACCCAGTGATCTGGTCCGCCTTTACCTTTACCCATACGAGTCTCAAGTGGCTTCTTACTTACTGGTTTATCAGGGAAAACTCTGATCCAGATTTTTGCACGTCTTTTTGTGTGTCTGTTGATTGCGATACGGCAAGCTTCGATCTGACGGTCAGTTATCCAACCACGATCAAGACATTGTAGACCGAAATCACCAAAATCAAGTTTGTTACAAGAGGTCGCGTTACCCGCGTAGTTTCCTCTTTGAACCTTTCTGTACTTTACCCGTTTTGGAAGAAGGGCCATTTTTCTGCTCCAGATTTTTAGATTTACATATCCAGACCTTTACACCGATAATACCAGCTAGTGTATTGGCCTCTTCGAATCCATAGTCAATATTTGCACTGAGTGTCTGTAAAGGAACTTTCCCCTGACTGTAACTCTCATTTCTTGCAAGTTCAGCACCACCTAGGCGACCACCGCACTTAACGCGGATACCGTCTGCGCCAAGATCCATAGCTGTCTGAATTGCTTTCTTCATCGCTCTTCTGAAAGATACGCGTCTTTCAAGCTGACGAGCTATACTCTGTGCAACTAGAGTAGCATCTACTTCAGGATTCTTTACTTCAACAATTTCTACGAAAACTTCTTTTCCGCCAGCAATCTTTGAAAGTGTAACTTTAAGCTTTTCGATCTCAGCGCCTTTACGACCGATTACTAGACCTGGTCTTGCTGAAAAAACAGCAACACGAATACGGTTAGCAAATCTTTCGATATTTACTCTTGAGATAGCAGCTTCTTTCAGCTTGCTTGTGATAGTTTCACGAATCTTCATATCTTCGTGCAACTTAGTTCCGAAATCGGCTTTCCTTGCGTACCAGCGCGAACGCCAATCTTTATTTATACCAATTCTTAAACCAGTTGGATTAACTTTTTGACCCACCGGGATCTCCTTTTTTAAATCTCGTCCGTCAAAACAACTTTGACGTGACTGGTACGTTTATTGATTCGACCCGCCATGCCGCGCGCCTTAGGCTTGAAACGCTTCATAGTCGGACCTTCACCGATAACGGCCAGTTTGACGAAAAGTTCATCACTGGCGCGGTGGTTGTTCTCAGCATTTGCTTTTGCTGATTCCAATGTCTTCTTTATAATTCCAGCAGCCTTTTTATTAGCAAAGGTCACTAGACTTAATGCTTCGCTATAGGATTTACCCTGAATAAGACGCGTGACTTCACGTGCCTTAAATGGCGATATCCTCGCAAATTTTGTTATTGCAGTAGCTTCCATGATCTCTGTCTCTTACTTAGCAATCTTTATGTTTTTATCGACAGTTGCACCCTGAAGCACATCCTGTAGTTTACCTTCTACCAACACTCCTAAACTCAAGGAGCGTCTTACTTGTACAATTTTTAACGAAGCGATCTTTCGATCATCTTCCTTTACCTGCCACTCAGAGCCTTGAGTCACACCATCGCTATATCCTAAATCGATGGCCACAACACCCAGTTTCCTGTTGATGTCGAGAACCATACCGGACTTACGACTCTGCAGATTCCCTGCAGATAGCATGACCGCAATTTTTTCTCTGACTAAAGCAGCTTTAGCTTTGAATTCCTTTTCAACGGCTTCATCAGCTTTAATCAGTTTGTAAGAATCAGTCACATAGTTGACCAAATCTTCAAACTGCCTTGAAGCCTGAACCGATTTATCCCGCTGACCTATAAGATCATTGAGCAGGGCCTCATTTATCCGGGCTCCATCTTTATCACCGCTGATTATCTCAGCGATTTTCATCTCCTGTGCTTTGAGCAAAGCCAGAGTCTCGGTGAGTTCTAATTCACGCTTTTTTAACTCTTTTTTAGCTTTTAGCAGCTGAAGTTTATTTTCATACAACTTCACTTTCAGATCAGCCACCGACTGCTCTGAACCACCTTCTTGAGCCATAAGTGCTTGATTTTCAAATAAGTTACAACTTTTCTGAAGTGTATACACCACGACCCTATTCAGGCACAGAGCACATAAGGTAGCGAAACATGCTAAAATTGTCCAATGAGATTTCATTTTTTTTCTCTTTTTTATTTGCAAGCCAAATACACTTTTGCCGAATACTATGTAACTTACGGCTACAAGCGCCATCTAAGGGGACGGCCAAGTATAATAAAGCAAATTGGAATTTTTTATATATGTATAAGTACATATTTCACATTTTGGTAATGAGCAGCATACTTGCTCAGGCAAATGAGATTATATATAGCGACGGCATCTTGGCAAAAGTAAATGGTAAGATCATTACAAACTTTGAATTAAACCAGATGACGCAGCGCTCTCAGGGAAGAATCATCCAAACGTATGCACCTGAAATCGCCAAACAACGAATTGCCGAACTTAAAAAGTCAGCCCTGGACCAGTTTATTAATAATGTAATTATACTGGATGAGTTTAAAGCAAAAAAATTTGAAGTACCCAAAGCCCTCATCGAGAAAGAACTCCAAAAAGAAATTGACCAGCGTACTGGCGGCAAAGAACAAGACTTTTATCAAATGCTTGATCGCGGCGGACTTTCAATTGAAGAATACAAAGAACAGATCATGGAATCTCTTGCCATTGAACTCATGGTCAATGAAAATGTCAAGAGAAAGGTCAGCGTCACTCCTGTAGACATAACCAATTATTATAATGATAACCTGGACCGCTTTGTTACTAACGCAGAAGTCCGTGGTGCTATCATCCTTATTGCTAAAGCCGGCAAGACAGATGCCGAGTATGCCCAAAAAGTTGGTGAAGTCCAAGAAGCACTAAAAAATGGCAAAGATTTTGCCGAGCTTGCCGACAGTGTTTCAGAAATGCCGGGTAAACCAAAAGGTGGGGATCTTGGTTTTAAGAAAATGGATGAACTAAATGAGTCTATTCGTCCTATCATCGAAAAGATGAAAGTTGGCGACTACACAGACCCTGTACTATTTGGTGAAAATACTGCTTTTGTAAAGGTACTAGAAAAGCGCGGTGGAGAAAGCCTTGAACTGATCAAAGTTAGAGACCGCATAAAAAGTTATCTTCAAGATGAGCAAGAGCGTAAATACTACAACGAGTTCATCTCCGGCTTAAGAAAAAAAGCCAGCATTGAGGAATTTACTCGCAAGTGAAGCGTCAAGACCTCATAAAAGTACTGATAGAGTACGGCATCCAACCAAGTAAAGCCAAAGGTCAAAATTTCCTCGTAGACAAAAACATGCTTGACGCCATGGTCAAAGGCCTCAATCTCCAAGAAGGTGAAAGGGTCTTAGAAGTTGGCCCAGGTGCAGGGGTCCTTACACGTATTATTGTAGAAGCTGGATGCCAGTTAACTTCTGTAGAAACCGATGTAAAGCTCCATAAATACCTTACAGAAAATCTTATCGCACCAAATTTTGAACTTGTCTATGGCGATGCCTGCCGCGTTGACTACTCAACCATATTTAAGCCCGGCGAAAAATTCCGCTGCATTGCCAACCTCCCCTATGCAATTAGCAGTGTCTTCATCGCTAAGATGCTCGACACAGAGACTCCCCCTACAGAAATGTACTTTCTCCTCCAAAAGGAAATGGCCGAACGCTTCTCTGCTAAAGTCGACACTAAGAAATATGGCTCACTTACCGTCAGAGCTGGCGCTATGTATGAAAGCAAGATACTCAGAACAGTTCCTCCAGGTGTTTTCCACCCTCCACCGAAAGTTGATTCCGCCTGGATTCACATGAAGCAGAAGGAAACTATTCCTTCTAAAGATGCACTAAAGACACTCAACAAGCTGGTAAGAGCCTCATTTTCACAAAGACGGAAAAAAGCCAAAAAGCTTATCTGCCAACAATTCCCTTCTGATCTTATAGAATCCATCTATGAAGAAATGAATCTTAAAGAAGGAATACGAGCAGAAAATTTAAGTATCGAGCAATACCTTGAATTCTCCCAAAAATTACTGAAAGGCTCAAACTAACTATGTCTTCTGACAACCTCTACGTCAACAAACTGACTGATGAACAAATTCATAAGCTCGAAAAACACCTAAGAGCCCAAGGTTGGGAATTTTCAGATTTAAATTATGCTCACTGGAAAGCCATCCTCAATAAAACAAATGTCTCCGCCTATAAATCTGGTAAACTTTGTATTCAGGGGAAAGGTACCAAAGAACTCGTTCAGTACTTCATAGAACCAGAAATTCTTGGCGAAGCAAGGTTTGGATACGAAGAAGAACTCTTTGAAAGTGAAAATGCCGACCAACTCAAACCACACTGTGGTATAGACGAAAGTGGCAAAGGCGACTTTTTCGGGCCATTAGTCATAACATGCGCTTACACCGATGCCCGCTCAGCTAAGACTCTTTTTAAACTTGGAGTTACAGACTCTAAGAAAATTAAGAGTGATAAAAAAATGTGTGCCCTGGCCTCAGAAATCAAAAAAGTGATTGTCGGCCAGTACGCCACCGTTGCTTTAGGACCTGAAGCCTATAACAGATTCTACAAAAAAGAGAAAAACCTCAACACCATGCTTGGCTGGGGTCACGCCCGCTCACTCGAAAACCTCCTCCAAAAAGTTCCGAGCTGCACAATGGCAATTTCTGACCAATTCAGTAAAACCGGCAGTGTAACCAAAGCTCTTATGGAAAAAGGCAAGCAAGTTGAACTTATCGAAAGAACCAAAGCGGAAGAAGACATAGCAGTTGCCGCGGCATCTATACTAGCAAGAGCTGAATTCGTGCAACGCCTGGATCACATGGGCAAAGAGTTTGGTATCGAGCTTCCTAAAGGCGCTTCACCGAAAGTAATTGAAACTGGCATAAAGCTAGTTACCCAGCATGGTGTAGAAGTTCTAGAAAAGGTTTCTAAAACTCACTTCAAAACCAGGCTGGATATTTTAAATAAAATTTAAACTTCAGCTAAGACAATCCCTTTAAGGCACTATCTCATAAAGTCCGCTACTGACAATCATCGCAGACTTCACAGGAATCCTCTTAAATTCGTGACCTTTACCCCAGGAATCTGAAAAAAGAATCTCTTGAGTTTTTTCATTGTAGCCGATGATCATACGCATGTGACCACCACCGCCTTGCCTGACCGGTGCACCATTCTCTGGCAGTAATCCAACGACCATACTCCAAGCAACGATATACCCCTTATCAATTTGTTTTTTAACCGCTTTAAAAAAGTTTTTGACGTCTCTATCATCATCTTCAATTTGCATCGCAGCGTTCTTGGCGGCATTTGGAGAATTTGGGTAAAGAGTATTGCCTCGACGCACATATATATTGAAAGGGTTCTTAAACTTTATATCTTTAATTCGCATCTTTATGCGACCATAGTTTTTCTTTAGAGAGTCCATCGCCAAGTGAACATAAGTACCACCACCACTAGAACTATCTGAAATCATAGCAATCTCATGCATACTTATATCGACACCGAAGTGCTGCCCTATTCGCGCTAAAGTTGCCGGAACACAATAACCTTTAGGTCCCTGATCAATCATTGGAATGCGATCTATAAGAACATCGCCACTCTTCTCCTTCTTGATAAACTTAGTTGCAGCAGATCCACGCAAACGATCTTTGTCGCTATAATTCCTCAAGACCAAATTCAAAAAGTCCGCTCTATACCTCGGCTTTTTATCAAAACCCACAAGCAATTTCACTTCATGTCTATTGGCCATCATAAAAGAGTAAGCTTCTGCTCTTGCCGCACCATCAACAGGTTTACGCTGTGCCTTACGAATCCCAAAGTATTCTGTCAGCTCCGCAATAAGCTTTTCATACTCAGCTTCAAACTTCACCTGAACCATATCGCCATCATCACCGCGATTATACACCCAACTATCGAGACGAGTTAACTTGCCATCTGCATTAAAATAAGCGATTGCCTCTCTCACTTTACGCTCAAATAAAAAAGAATTCTTAGATATGGCAACGCGCTTATTCGCTCCTTGCCATTTAAAATTAGAGTACTTTGAAACAAATTTCTCTGCCGACAATTGCTTCACATCCGGGGATTTATACAACTCCTCCAGATCTCCGGCATTTACAGAATACGAAAATAGAAAACAAACAAATAGAACAAAAATACGTTTCATAGTAACCCCTTAATTAGATACTCAAGGCTTTAGCCTTACACTTATTTATAATTGATCGAATTATTTTTTCAATCTTATCACTGGTTTCGCAAAAACCGGTGGTCTCACATAGATTGGCTCACAAGACGCGTCCATCTCTTCTAGCTCTGAACTCAATGGAAGATCAGACTTCAAGAAATGTACAGGACTTAAACTCCCCAAACACACAACTTCTAAATCTGCTGGTAATTCATCTTGCTTCATAACCGTTACACAAGTAGGAAAATTCCTTGCAAGCAAATCTTCCACTGCAACAACTTCAGTTCCAACTTCCTGCCATTTATCAGATGAACTCTTTTTAAAACTATTACAGATCACCTCTTTCTTACGGCCATCATGAAGAACTGTGACTTCTGACAACTCATTCAGCTTAGCACTAAGGCCTTCAAAGTAAGCATAACCAGAATTAACCCCCTGGTACTTTGCTCCACTTGCATGACAAATGCCTTTAACAAAAGAGATCCCAACTCGCAAACCTGTAAAACTACCAGGCCCCTTACCGACATACCACTCTTCAACTTCAGAAACTTTAATCCCCGCTCTCTGAATTTGTTCAGTTATCTTCGGCAGCAATTTCGATGCACCTCGCACACATTCTTCACTTAACTCTGCTACTTTCCCACCATCTTTCAAAAGAACAAAGGATGCAACTGATGTTGATGTATCTAAAAAAGCCTGAATCACATTAACTCACATAAATTATCTGATAATATTATTTTGCGCTGGGTCTCACTTACATGCTCAATAGAAATACTAAAGACTTCATCAGGCAACAACCACTGCAAGCGCGAAGACCACTCTATAAGGCAAACTGCATCTTTTCGATCTAAGTATTCGTCTATACCAAATGAGATAGCTTCATCGTCATCACCTATTCGGTACAAATCCATATGATAAAGAACACCAGACTCCAGCTCATACTCTTGCACAATAGTAAATGTTGGGCTACTCACTGGACCTTCAACACCGAGACTCCTGGCAAAATTCCGACTAAATACAGTCTTACCGGCCCCTAGATCTCCTTCCAAAGTCAAAACAGCAGGCCTGGAAATAAGCCCTGCAAGCCGGGATGCAATCTCCCCAGTTTCTTCCTCTGAATTAGTTATAAACTCTTTAGCCATCGAAATGATCGAAACCTTTACCATACTTACTTTGCAAATCTTCACCTTGACTGTTCACTGGAGGCTTAACGCCACCATCAAAATCCAAAGTACCAATTTTAGTTATAGGAACCTCAAAAGCCCACTCCTCTTTAAGGCGAGACTCTCGTTCTTTTGAAAGAGTAAAGATTAATTCGTAATCCTCCCCTTCACAGAGAGCAGACTTTACATCTGCACCGCTGCGCAATAATACCGCAGCTTCATCTAAAACCAAATTCAATTGACTCGCCCCTGAAAGCTTAGTGGCATCCTGCAAAAGACCATCCGTAACATCCATCATAGCTGTTACGCCAAATTCCTTTAGCCATTCGCCCTCTTCCACTCTCGGCACAAAATTCAAATGATGCTCCGACAAAAACGAATTCCCAAAATAACCTGTCGCATAGAGAACATCACCTTCTTCTGCACCACCTCGGGTTACAAACTCACGACCACTAACTTCACCGATTATAGTCAAGGATGCAACTGATTCATTATTGGTCACGGCCAAATCACCACCAATCAGGCAAACTCCGTACTCATTCGCCATATCAAGCAGTCCACTATGAAAATCGACCAACCAGTCCTCATTATTCAAACTTGATGAGGCACTAGCAAGCAATGCAAATTTAGGAGTCGCCCCCATAGCTGCAATATCACTCAAATTACGAGCAAGCAACTTACGACCAACCTTTACTGCAGCTGTTTCTGCAAGATAGTGACGTCCTTCTATGACTTGGTCTACACCGATCACTAAAGACTTTTCACCGCAACTAAAAACGGCACAATCATCTCCCGGCCCCAGCAGCAAATCATTATTTGAATTCAATTTAGGGAAAAGACTTTTGAGAAAACTATCCTCAGAAAAGCCCTTACACATCAGGATCTTCCAGATTATCAAGCTCATTATTCAAAGCTGCCAATGAGATCCTTTCATTATGAACACAAGACAATTCGCCATTTTCACAATCACCATTCAACTGACTTCCCGAGCACGGACCATAAACCAATTTCTTAGGGCACTTATTTAATGAGACATACTGAGTTTTGGACAAATCTAAAATAGCTTCATCGCTATCTCCAGAAAGAATCCTACGTAAAACCCTGCCACCAAAACCCTTCTTCGTTTCTATAGAAAGGACCGAGGCAATCTTGTACTTTAATTGATCAGACAGGGAAACTTCCTCAAATGCTGCTTCTGCCAATTGAAAGTTATCTTCTGAATCAGATTTTCCTTTAAAGCTTAAAAGGTTTCGGAACATATAAAAATTATAAGCAGAGCCGACCATCTCTATACCATGATGAAAAGCATTCCACTCGTCACTCCATTCGCGAACTGTCCGGAAATCACCCATCATTTTCTTTGCAGTCTCCATAACAGTCTGCAACTCGTAAGCCGTCCTCAAACCACAAATCTGCACTCCTGAGTACCCCATAAGAGAGCAACCGACAATCTGTAAACAAAGTCGCTTTAACTGCGTTGCCATAAACTGACTGCCTGAAGCCATTTCTCTCTGAATAAGAGACGCAAATTCTCGTGATACTGAAACACCTGGATCTATTCCAAGGTTTGAAAAATTTTGCCCATCTTCTTCTGAAATTAAAGAAAGACGAGCTATTAGAGGGATGTGAATATCGCGCATCTTAGTAAAAAGAATCAATTCGTGTAACTTCTTCATATCCCAGCCTGTCTGAGTCACTATAAAGTCAGCCCCCGCCTTGATTTTAGCAATCATTTTAAAGTACTGACCATAGCTGTCATTTACGCGATACTTGTAGGGATTAACAGCCGCACCTATAAAAAAATTCTTCTCTAGTAATTTTGCCTGCTTTATGATCTCAACACTATCACAGTATCGATCATAAGAGTCATCCAGATGACCACTCACTGCTAAGATATTATTTATGCCTTCCGAGGAAAGAGAGGCCAAGCGCTCTCTAACACTGTCAACATCGTGACCTTTACCGGAAACATGAATAATAGGTGGCTTTCCACTTCTGGAAGTTATCTTAGGGCTTAACTCAAGAGGATCTAAAGATAATTCACTACTCAATTTATCGGTCAATGAGATCGCCGCGATCTCCTGATTTTCTGCGCTGTATTCGCAGATCCCGTTCACTTCTTCAAAAACCCTCGAAACGTTATCATCTTTTGCAGGTAGCTTATACTCTGCCAAGAACATAAACTGAGCTGACTGTAAGCGCTGACGTAACAAATTATCGTCATTAAAATTCATCTTATACTGAACAGTCATCGAAGTGTGGTTTCCAAATTTAAATAGCTCATACAAACAAAAATAAAGTAAACCTTATTTTCTTCTCTGCCACTTGCCCCTCTTATGTGCCGAGACAAAAATTCTTACCGGGGCAGGATACCCCTCAACAGTCAAACCACTTCCTTCATCAACAAAATCAGCATAACTCTGACGTGTCATCCACTCGGTAGGTCGTTGCTCCTCGCTAGACATCTCAGATACATAGAACACCTCGATATCTTCGAAGTAAGACTTCTTCAACCAATTCACCAAGCAGGTTGCCGTAGGAACAAAGTAAGTTCCTTTGACTTTAGCATAAGTTTTCTCAGGAAATAAAGCAAAAGGACCATCTCCTGGTATCCCCTGCGACTCAACAATCAACTGACCGCCTTTAGTCATCGACTCATTGATCATGCGAAGAATACTGATCGGATCACGATGATGATAAAGAATCCCCATACAAAAGATCGTATCGAAAAATTTTGGATAATGAATCAATTCCTCTAAACCGAAAGGTTCATAGTGAAGCTGATTAGGCTTGGTCAATTTTTGCAAAGCCAGGTACTGCAAATAATAACGAACTGTTGGATCGAGACCAAGAACCATTTCAGGATTTTGATCTAACATACGGTACATATAATAACCCGAATTTGCCCCTATATCGCAAACTCTTCTTCCCTCAAGTTTTTTTAAGGCCGTTAATACGCGATTCCACTTTAGCTCGCTGCGCCACTCTGCATCAATATCTATACCAGCAATATTAAAAGGTCCCTTTCTCCAGGGGGAAAGCTCAAGCAACTGATCTTTTAATTTTGCCCGCTCATCCGCAGACAATGATCCTTCATTGCCAATGCAAACATGATCTTTAGAGAAGTCATTTTCTTCAAAATGGTATTCCGGTAAATTTGCAACACTTTGGCGAAACTCTTCAATTCCGGGTTTATTAACCTGCTCCATCCCTAAAGCGCGACTTTTTGAAATCGCCTCAACATCCAGGAAATCACTATATGTGTCTAAGTAATCACTCATAATTCAGTTAAACCTTTAGATCGACGGTTATATCCATTAATGCTTTCTTTAAAACTTGCTTATTTTCGAGCATAGACTTCTCATCTAGTCCACCCTCAAAGTTAAGTAGATCCCCCAAAACCAACTCTACTTTTGAAAAAGGTTTCGGAACCTGAAGTTTATCCCAACTGCTAATCGTCCAGCAAGAGCTACAGTTCACAGATATAGGCTGAACTGGAACGCCGGATTTAATGGAGGCCATTATCGCTCCCGGCTGCACTTCATACAAAGGGCCACGGGGTCCATCCGGAATAATCGTCGTAATCTTACCTTCCTTGAGTGCGCGTATACAAGTAATAAGAGCTGCTGCACCGCCTTTACTCTTTCCATTCTTATCGGCTGAGCCACGAATTGTCTCAATATCAAAAGCATTTAAAAGGTCTGAAATAATCTGGCCATCCTTAGAACGGCTCGCCATAGCAAAAGATCTTAAGCGAACATTTTTATGAAATAGAGGTAGAACACTAAAAAGACGATTGTGCCACATGACAGATATAAAATTCACTTTTGACTCTGCAGTATTCAAACCATTCGGATCAACTTGGGATACTCTTAGAGTCTTAAACCACAACTTCACCATAATTACTGCCATAGAAAAAAGCAGCTTATAAAGAAATGAGCCGGGTTTAAAAAGTTTCTTCATCGCAACAAGTGAAGATTCGCCATTGAAATACCACTCAATAAAGCGCCAACGATACCAAGAAAACCTTGATCAGTTCCACACAGGTAAAGATTCTCATAAGGAGTTGTTCCATCCTTTACTTTTCCAGGTGCGCCATAAATAGCACCATTTATATGACTGGTAAACTTTTTAACAGTCATAGGAGTAAAGGCATCTGTATAAACTATGTGGCCTTCGAGTTTATCAGCAAAGCCACTATGCTTTATCTGATCTTTTACAAAGACATCCTTTGCCGCCAGGTAATCTTCTGGAGAAAGATCTTTCCAGCTATTATAATCTGCTAAACTCGTAAAGCGGACAATTCCCTCTTCAAGAGGCTTATCTGAAAACTGAAAGTTATTCGGGATACAAATGACGCCTGACATAGGATCATGAGTTTTACCTTTAGGGCAACGGTAATTAAACTTATCTTCACGACAGAAGAAAGTAATTGTTTCATCTCGTCCGAAGTCCTTAGGCAACTTATCTAGAATCAAAAGAGTTTCTACAAATGAAAGCTGTCCCGGTTTACTTGGAGACTTATCGCCTTCTTCAAGCAAATTATATGTTTCACAAACACCCACAGAAGAAAGAATTTTTGTTCCCTCAAGCATCGAACCATCTTCTAACTCAACGGCAGAGACTCGACCATTATGCTTATAAAGCTTTTTTACTCCACATCGCATCTTGAGCTCACCACCATTCTCTTTAAACTTCTTTTGAAGAATGCGAAGTAAGTGACGAACGCCAATTTGCGGACGACAAAAACCTTCGAGATATAGACTTTTGAACATTATGCAAAACTGTGAAAAATCCATGTCATCTTCCACTGCACTACCGTAGTACATGACAGGGCAGAAAATCATATCGAGAAGAACTGGATCTTTAATAAAAGTGGCAACGACTTCTCGTGAAGAAACATATTGCGCATTTAACGAAACATCATCGTAATTCTTCACATGCTCAACAAGCTTTAAGAAACCATCGATTTCAGATGGGAACTCTTTGGCAATATCTTCTGCCATTAAACCAAAGTTATTGGCAAAACGAACTTTGGCACCAGGAAATTCTATGAGGGAAAAACTCTGCTCAACTAGATCCAGCTCATCGTAGCGAATTTTTAATTGACGCAAAAGTTTAGACAAAGGTGCTGCCTTAACTCCTTTTTGGACAAAGTTGGTCATGGCATGTAGACCGACATCAAATCGGCGGCCGTCTTTAGAATAATGAGAATTCAAACCACCGGAAATAGCATGCTTCTCAAGGATACAAACCCTTTGACCATAATAGGCCAAACGGATTCCGGCTGCCAGGCCTGACATCCCGGCTCCTATGATAATTGTGTCGTACTTCATATCGTACAAATACCCTCAAATAAAAATGGGGCAAATCTCATTGAGATTTGCCCCGGCAAAAACTTGATTGCTCAATTAGAGGTCTTTCATCTTGGGTTCAAGATATGTAATACAGCTCTCTAATGTTGCCAATTCACCATAATCAGCTTCAGGCACTTCAACTTTGTAAAGTTTGCGAAGTTCCATAACGATGTCTAGAAAATCCATCGAGTCGAGTTCCAGCTGATCTCTTAATGCCACTGTTGGCTCAATATTCGAACAATCTTCGTCTGGAACAATATCTTCTATAATATTGATGATCGCTTGACCGATCTCTTCTTTTGTCATCCAAAAGCTCCTTAATTGTAAAATCTGCTAGCGGTCTGTTTCGTAGTTCCAAAGGGATAAATCAGCACCGAACGGCGCTACTATAATAGCCTTTCTTGTTAAAACAACAGAGTTTTAACTGTTTCAGCCGACGAATTTTT
Source organism: Lentisphaerales bacterium (assembly GCA_022446985.1). GTDB lineage: Bacteria > Verrucomicrobiota > Lentisphaeria > Lentisphaerales > Lentisphaeraceae > JAKVBD01. The sequence goes on along the minus strand of JAKVBD010000037.1, from coordinate 29,387 downwards.
TGATGATCAAAGCAGAGTTAATTCCGAGCATTCCGAAGGAGTTATTTAGAATAGCTTTCACGTCACCTTTCTCAACAGGATCGCCTATTGCCAGATTCCGTACTGCACACTCTGGATCCAGAGAATCAACATTCATACAAGGATGCACTAAACCATCTTCAAATGCCATCATATTACCGGCTAGCTCAAGAGCTCCAGCACCACCCATAGCATGACCGATATAACCTTTAGTATTGTTTATCAAGGTATTTTCACTTTCACCAAATACCGCATTCACGGCCAAGCTTTCCTGAATATCACCCGCAGAAGTACCGGTAGCGTGAGTGCTTACGATGTCGACATCTTCTGCATTCATCCCTGCTCTGTTAAGGGCAAGATTCATACACTCAGCCTGACGAACATTATTTGGCAGAACGAAACCAGAAGCATCTGAGTTAATCGCATAACCTGCAATTTCTCCATAAATTTTTGCTCCACGCTGCAAAGCGTCATCAAGCCTCTCAAGAACATAAACAGCACCACCTTCGGCGATAACTATACCATTTCTGTCTTTATCGAAAGGACGACTGGCAGATACCGGATCGGCATTTTCTGCTAAAGCACCCTGACTTTTAAAAGCTGCAAAAATACCAAAAGTCTGAATACTCTCAGATACACCACCTGCAAAAGCAACATCAACATCACCAAGCATCAACTGCTGATAACCTTGAATCAAGCCAACATTACCCGCGGCACAAGCTGCTCCAAGAGTATAATGAGGACCTTTAATTCCGAAACGAACAGTAACTTCTCCTGCTGGATTATTAGCAACTGTACGAGGATTATGGTGATGACTCCAGTATTTTACATCGTAATCAAACTGACTGAGATTAAAAACTTCATTTTCAGTCTCTACATTTCCGTGTTCGGTAATTCCAAGAAAAATACCGATACGCGTAGTATCCATTTCACTAAACTCTAAACCTGCATCTGCTGCTGCATCACCAGTACAATAAATACTTACAGATCCAGCCCGGGTTCCAACGCGAAGATCTTTTCTACGCTGATACTTCAACTGATCAAAATTACATATACCTGCAAGTGTATCTCCTATGTACCTTATATTATAGGGCTGTACGCCAGACACCTTATTTAGAAGATTTTGGCGGTACTCTTCCATGGAGTTGCCGTTAGGCGAAGTCAGTCCAATACCAGTGATGACTACGCGACGAGAGTTATCGTTCATTATACAGTTAATCTCTAGAGTTAAATTGAAAAGATTTTCTTAATCATCTGTTATCAATAGAGCACTGTCATTGATCTACAAGTCACTTTGAACCAAATTCTTTATCGAAAACGTACAATCAATCATGAAAGAAACTCATGAGTATCAAATTCAAAAAGCTATTGACTCTTAATATTCAGGTTTTATTGTTTAGGCCATTTTAATCAATCTTTGAGGAATTCCGAAAATCGCATGCGCTACGAAAATGTCTGCATAGAAGGCTTTGAAGCCCTTTTACCGCCTAACACCATAACTTCTGCAGAAATCGAAGAGCAGCTTTCTGAAGTTTATTCAAAACTAAGACTTCCTAAAGGTAGACTGGAAATGTTTTCCGGTATCAAAGAAAGAAGATACTGGGAGCTCGGCACCATCCCCAGCCAAGTAAGCACCCAAGCAGCGGAAAAACTTATGAACAGACTGGGCATAGATGCAGGTGAAATAGATGCTCTAATTCACTGTTCTGTTTGCCGTGACTTTTTAGAACCGGCAACTGCCAGTGTCGTCCATAGTAATTTAGGACTCCCAAGACATGCTGTCAATTTTGACATTTCTAACGCTTGTCTAGGTATGTTAAGTGGCATTAGCATAATGGCTGACATGATCACTTCCGGTAGAATTAAACGCGGACTTCTCGTTTCCGGTGAAATCGGTTACCCTCTTTTACAAAGAACAATCGAACATTTAAACAATGATGAAACACCTACTCGCAAAAGTATTAAACCGCATTTTGCATCATTAACTATTGGCTCGGCAGCATCTGCCATAATCGTCAGTCATGAGAGCGTTGCAAAAGGCGATTACCACCAAATAAATTGCATTTCTGACTATGCTTACACCGAACACAATCACCTGTGTCAAGGCACAGCAGATAGCGGCATAGGCAAAGATTCTGCCCCTCTTATGGAAACAGACTCTGAAGTTCTTCTTACTGAAGGTATAGAGGCTGCAGGCCAATGTTGGCATAAATTCCTTGAAGAATGTAACTGGCAAGAATCAGATGTACATCGCTGTATTACTCACCAAGTAGGCACTGCCCACAGCAAATTATTATACGAAACTATCAAAATTGACCCATCCCTGGATTTTTCATCATTTGGTAACATGGGCAACTGCGGCTCTTCCAGCCTCCCTCTCACAGTTGCGTTAGCTGCTCAGAATCAACACTTCACGAAGAATAACAACGTCGCCTTACTCGGTATCGGCAGTGGTATAAACTGCACAATGATTAGCCTAAAATGGTAAAAAAGTCGAAAATCGCACTTTTTCTATTTTGACACTTCCTGCTTGTCAGACTAAATTTACACGTGACTTGAATTAACTCAGTGGAGCTTATCACGATGGTAGTCGTAAATAAGATACTAAACGTACTAATATTCTTATTAGCAATTGCAGCTTGTGTTGCAGCAGTCCTTCTTCACCAAAGAAGACTTGAACTTAGAGGCCGTGCCGATTATTTTGCAGACGTTATCGCTAACGTTGCACAAAAACTTGATGGTGATACTGAAAAAAACACCGCAACTGACATTAATGCCTCTCAAACCATCAATTCTGATGCTCTGACTTGGCGAGAGTACAAAAAAGCCGGCACTCCTGACGGCAAATTCACCAAATTTGAAGAAAAAGTCTCAAAACTTGAAGAGTATACTGAACAGTTATTCACTCTAAAAGTTACTATGGCTAACACTTTCATGGATGTTAAAGATACAATCAAGTATCAAGGCGACCTAGAAGACGACGCTCTAATTGCTGCCCTGAACTCAGTTGACGGTTTCGAGCAAGCTGCAAAGCCTGTTATCTCTAAAATCACAGCTGTATCTGATCGCGGTAGAATCCTAAGTGAGCGTCTCGTTGAAATCTCTAAAGCGATCAACAAAGCACAAGATGCTTCTAACTTCGATACTTATACTGATAAAGACACTGGTAACGAAGAACTAAAATCTAACCTCAGCCAGCTCACACAAGAAGCAAGTAAACTTTACTCTAGATCTCAGGTTTTAGCTAAAGGTTATGGCGATGTAATCAAAGCTTTCGATGCAGAAGGCGACAAAGAGCAATACTACAGCCCGGACTTCAACCCACAGGACCTTCTTTCTGATGAGACTAGTGAAATCCAGTCTGGTATCTCTACTCTTTATAAAGACCTAAAGAAAGTTAACGTTATGCTTTTCGAAAGAGCTGTTGCACTTAAAAAGGTAGACGAACTTCGTATTCAGGTTACTACACTTGAAAGCGTAAAAGAAGAACTCAACAGAGAAAATGACAACCTGAAAAATGAAAATGGTCGCCTAACTGCTGAAGTTAAAAGAGTCAACAAAAAGCTTGCAACTCTAGAAGAGATCATCGGCACACAGCGCGGTGTTATGGAAGCTGGATTCAGCGCTCAGGTTGTTGAAGCTAACGACAGATTCGATTTCCTTGTCCTCAATAAAGGCAAGAAGCAAGGCGTAAAACACAATGTTGAAATGGTTATCCACAGCAACGGTAAATACATCTGTAAAGTTGTTGTTACTAAAGTTTTGGAAAACAGCAGTGTTTGTGATATACTACCAGTAACACGTCCTAAAGATGCAGAAGGTAACTTCCTTATGCCATCTAGCGGTGACGAAGCTGTAGTTCCTGGTAAATAATTAGTAACGGAGACAGACAATGCTCAAGTCAAAATTAACATTCTTAGTTCAGTTTCTGACTTTCTGTCTCCTCGTAGCTTCGCTTGTGTTTATTATTCAAGAAGCAGAATACTACGTAGGATCAGAAAATTTATGGAATGTAAGTACTTGGACTTCAAGTCAATAAAACAAGTATTACTTATCGTTCTCATCAGCCTGCCTTTGGCAGGCTGTTCTGTTTTTGAGGATGATGAGTATATCGACGACAAACCATGGAGCCGCCCGGCCAGCTGGGAAAACCAGGGTTTAAATATACCTTACTAAAATGAATATAGTTTTAGTAGCACCACTCATCCCCCAAAATACGGGGGCTATCGGGCGCCTGTGTGTTTGCACAGATGCCCGACTTCATTTAATAGAACCACTTGGTTTTATAATAGATGACAAACACATCAAGAAAGCCGGCATGGACTACTGGAAGCATCTCGATGTAACCATACACCCGGATTGGCAGTCCTTCCTTGACTCCGAACAGCCGCAATCTATGTCCTTTCTAAGCACTAGAGGCAAAAAGAGTCTTTACGACATAGAATTCACCAAACACGATTACCTCGTCTTTGGCAACGAAAGCGACGGACTCCCTAGGGACTTCTACAAAATTTATGAAGATGATCTCTTCCTTATACCTATGCCAGGTCAAAACAGCAGAAGCCACAATCTCGCAAATAGCGTTTCCATAGCACTTTACGAAGCTATGCGTCAAACAGATTTCTCTATCTCTTAATTCGTGCTTAAAAGCTCTTTAAAAAAAGCCTGATTTTCTATCCTATTTAAGTTGATCTTAAGTGACCCTGAAGTATTATACTTTCGCATTCGCAATCTGGAGAGATGGCTGAGTGGTTGAAAGCGCCTCCCTGCTAAGGAGGTGTACTGGTAACGGTACCGAGAGTTCGAATCTCTCTCTCTCCGCTCTTTTCTTTTTATCATTCACTTTGATATACCATCCTTCTACATTTGCTGACTTCGTTTATGCCTCTTACGGCAAAAATATTCTTCAGCTTGAAGCCTTTGCCTCTCCTCCCTTAAAAGCTAAATACCAATACAAACATCTTTGCTAACAGAAAAGTGTCTGCAACTATACATAATGGAAGATCTATAGGATTAAAAAGACTAAGAGAAAATAAACTGGAGTACCCTAAACTCTCAACACTCTATGATTCGTACATCTGAAATGTTAATCGCGTTCCACCATAAACTCGATTGGGGCCCAGTATACAACAAAACCCTTCTTGATCAAGAAAAGTTTTACATCCAGCAAGAGGAAAAATTAAAGTGAGAACTAAACAAGTCCTGTAGATTCCAGTCTTACTTTCAACTCCATGAATACATGATGTCTAACAAAGAAGCCAACCTACAAAAAAGCTGAATATTTTTTTATTAGATCCCCATAAATATCATCGATGAATAGCTCAAACGAGCAAAGCAAAAAGATCTATAAATTGAATCAAAAAAAGAAAAGAAGAAATGGCGGGAGTGACGGGACTCGAACCCGCGGCCTCCTGCGTGACAGGCAGGCGCTCTAACCAATTGAGCTACACCCCCGCTTTGGGGTGGAAGGAGTATATCAGACCGTTTTTCATTTACAAGAAAGCTTCTGAGAAAAAATAAGTTTTTTTCTTTCAGCAGTAAGTTAAAGCATGAATTCGTGCTAAATTGGATGCATAATTGCAGTGATTTTAATCTTAAGGCAGCGTTTACCCGAAATGGAAAAATACATTGAACAAGTCAAAAGTGGCTGGCAGCTTCTCAATGGCAGGGATAAAAACTCATCTTCTCCAATAAAACTCATTTTTTTAGCCGCTGTTCTTCAAGCTCTCGCTTGCTGGATGATCGCCCTTTTTTTCACTTACTTCTTTGCCGAAAAAATCAAAATTGCCGATAGCCAATTCACTGGACACATTTCTATTGGTGTCGCCCTGGTTTCAAGCTTAGCCATTATTGCCTTTAATACCTGGGCCAATCGCGGTAAAACTATGGGCTCACTCTCGTGGTTCGGAGACTTCGCTGGTAAGTGGCAAGCTGAATATTATGAATCAACAAATATTAGCGAACACTACAATGTCATTTTCTTTAACGCTCTTACACTTTGTAAAATCCTTTGCTTAACTGCCATCATTAGTTCTGGCCAAACATTTTGGCTGATTTATGCTTTTACCTTAGCAAACAGCTCATTACTTGCAGGAGCTCAACAAACAGGCCTTATCAAGGATAAAAAACACATCGATATAGAAGTTTTCACCTATTGCGGAATCTTTGTTTTAGTTAGTTGCATCCTTCACCGCCACCTCATTCCAGTAATCATTGCAACTGCTGCGGCTTACTTCTTTCATCAATTTGCCATACGACTATCACTTAAGAAAATTGAAATCGTCAACGATGAAATCAATCGCACCCTGAGTGAAGTCATTTTATGCATTAGCCTTATCATCGGCATTCTACTTATCAAATAGGAGGATAAATGAGATTTTTCCTGACACTTATTTTTTTAATGGCTGGCTTTATTTCTGCAGAAGAGATACGTAAAGGCACAGTCACCGGCTCCAAACTGCGTATGCGAGCTAAACCTGGCACACGCTATGAAGTTGTCGGCCAGCTTATGAAAGGTGACAACGTTAAAGTCGTTGAAGAAAACAATGGTTGGCTCAAACTTGTCGCCCCAAAGTCGGTGTCTGGTTGGATTTCAAACAAGTATATCGATCATGGAATTATTACCGGCGACAGTGTCAATGTACGTGCCGGAGCCAATATTGCTTATACAATCATAGGTAAAGTTAACAAAGGCGATAAAGTTGAAGTTCTTGAAATCAAAAAAGAAGTATGGGCTAAAATCAAAGCTCCAGCGTCTGCCCATGTCTGGGTCAGCGCAGCCTACGTCAAACTTGAACCACTAATGGTAGCTCGCAATGACAGCGAAAACGATATATTGAATGAAGTAAAGGCCGTAGAAGAAAAAGAAGAGTCTAAAACTAACGAAGAACTCAAAGACCTCGAAGAACAAGTTGCCAAAGAAAAGCTGGCTGCAGAAGAAGCCAAACAAAAACTGGCTGCTCTCATGAAAGAAAAAGAAGAAAATGAGAAAGAGCTGGCACGCCTGGAAGAAGAAAGAAAAGCTGCAATAGATGCTAAACTTGCAGAAGAAAAGAAATTTCTGGTTATTACCAAGATACTTGAAGAATTAATCAAAAAGCGTAGTACAAAAATCATCGTTAGCATTGACGAAAATAACCAATTATTCCTCGGTAAACAACCTATTTCAAAAGAAGACCTACTAGCTGCCTATAAAGCAACCGGCAATGAGACTGTCGCCTTTATCAAAGCTGCCGAAAAGGCTGCAGCAGATGTAAAACAAGACATTGCTGATGCACTCATGAAAGTAAATGGTAAAGTCTTCTTTGAAGATCCTACAAATCTCCTAAAGAATGATCACATCATCCTTCCTGAAGAAATGAAGAAAGATACTAAACTTCTTCAAAGCAGCTTCATCACCATTCAGGTAAAAAAAGACAGCAGTGTAATCATTGGCAAAGTCCCTACCCCAAATGAATATATTGAGGCTGTTTTACTTTCGTATAGAGAAAACTTTGGTCATAGCTCCGTTTTTATCCGCTCACAGGAAAACTCCGATAAATATCTACTTGATGAACTCATGACAGTCGTCCAAAACTGTAAATTCAAACTGATTAACTATCCCAGTCTTATGTCTGAACTTAAAAATGCCGAAGAACAGATACAAAAAGAAGAACTCCCCGAATTGAAAGATGAGGTCAATGAAGTTCTTATAAATACATATACCACAGAACAAGCTCTCGCTCCGGGAAGAGTTAAAATGATTGGCTACATTTTACAAGTAAGAGATAGTGATAAGCACTTGGTCGACTTTGCACTCGCCGCCCGTGTAAATGAAGAGTTTTATGCCATAGCATATCTCAAGGGTCGCAAAAAAGAATTGCAAAGTTTTTATTTAAAAGAGGTTGAAATTGTCGGAGTTTCGAAGAGACTTGAAGGCTGGACAAGACCTATTCTTTATGTGGAAGAATTTAAACCATTGAGTAAATGAGAATACAGATTTAATGAAGATTGACTATAATAAATGGACCGAACAAGCTCTTAACGGTGAGATCATGTCCCGTGAAGACGCCCTCTCTATACTGCAGAGTCCTGACATCGACCTTATAAAGCTGGTGGCGGCTGCTGGTGAAATCCGCCAAAACTACTTTGGTAAAAAAGTAAAAGTTCACCAGATCAACAATATTCAAAACGGCTATTGCCCGGAAGACTGTGGCTACTGTGGTCAGTCAAAAGAATCTGACGCAGATATCAATGCTTATAAGATGAAGAGTGAAGATGATATTATCGCAGACGCATTGGATGCCAAGAATAAAGGCGTATACCGCTACTGTATGGTTTCCTCTGGTCGTGGTCCAAACGATAAGAAGGCAGACGAGCTAACTCGCATTATCAAAAGAATTAACGAAGAAGTAGGCATTAAAACATGTCTCTCTGCAGGTCTTGTTTCCGATGAACAAGCAGTCCAATTTAAAGAAGCTGGCCTAGACCGTCTCAATCACAATTTAAATACTTCTGAAAACCACACGCCAAACATCGTTACGACGCACACTTATGAAGATCGAGTGAATACCATGAACGCTGCCAAAAAAGCCGGTTTAAGTAACTGTTCTGGTATGATTGTCGGCATGGGTGAAACTGATGAAGATGTACTCGATGTTGCCTATGAATTGAAAAAGGCAGAAGTTCCTTCTATCCCAATAAATTTCCTGGTTCCTGTCGAAGGCAACAAACTATTTGATTTCGATCAGCTCAATCCAGAAAAATGTATCCGCATTCTCTGTGTATTCCGTTTCATTAACGCCGATGCTGAACTGCGTATGGGCGGTGGCCGTGAAGGTCACTTAAGAGGTCTGCAGAGCATGGCTCTTTTTGTTGCGAACTCACTTTTCATCGAAGGCTATCTGGTAACTCGTGGTGACCGTAAACATAAAGCTTTCCGCATGATTGAAGATGCCGGCTTTGACATTGATGGCATTAACCTGGAAGCTCTTAAAGAAAAGTCTGCTGAAAAATTCGCTATTGACGAAAATCCAGATATCATGAACCCAAAGACTGCAAATGTTGGCACCGGCTGTGGTGTTAAAACAAGTTGCTCATAAATTTTTTAAGGTTTTAAAATGTCAGATAACGAAGCTCAATCGAGATATCAGCAACGCGGTGTTTCTTACTCAAAAAAAGAAGTCCACACTGCAATTAAGAACGTTGACAAAGGTCTCTACCCTCAGGCTTTTTGTAAAATCATCCCCGACTTTCTCGGTGGTGATGAAAATTACTGTAATGTTGTCCACGCAGATGGTGCAGGAACAAAGTCTTCTCTAGCTTATCTCTACTGGAAAGAAACTGGCGACCTATCTGTCTGGAAAGGCATCGCACAAGACTCAATAGTCATGAATATCGACGACATGCTTTGCGTTGGTATCACAGATAATATCCTACTTTCTTCAACAATTGGCCGAAATGCCAAAAATATCCCTGGTGAAGTCATTTCTGCCATCATCAATGGTAATGAAGAAATTATTGAATTTTACAATAAACAAGGCATCTCCATGATCAACACTGGTGGCGAGACTGCCGATGTTGGTGATCTTGTTCGCACTGTTATCGTAGACACAACTGCTTCAGCGAGACTTAAGCGCTCAGAAGTTATCGATGCTGCAAACATGAAACCTGGTCAAGTTATCGTTGGCCTTGCTTCACATGGTCAAGCAAGCTACGAAGATGAATACAATGGCGGCATGGGCTCAAATGGTCTTACTTCTGCCCGTCACGACGTTTTCTGCAAAGAATATGCTGACAAGTACCCTGAATCCTACGAAAACGCCATAGACCGCGATCTAGTCTATAGCGGTAAGTACAAACTTACTGACAAAGTAGCAGACATGCCTATAGATATGGGTAAAGCTGTTCTTTCTCCTACCAGAACTTATGCTCCGATTGTTAAATCTGTTTTTGACAATATCGGCAAAGCAAAAATTGGCGGTATCATCCATTGTAGTGGTGGTGCTCAAACAAAATGCGGCAAGTTCGGTAGCAACTTACACTTTATTAAAGATAACCTATTTGATACTCCTCCATTATTCAGAGAAATTCACGAATGCTCTGGTACTGAGTGGCAGGAAATGTATGCCGTCTTCAACATGGGCCATCGACTTGAGTTTATGGTCGATGAAGACATTGCAGATGAAATTATCGCTATATCAAAAGGCTTCAACGTTCCTGCACAGGTAGTTGGCCGTATAGAATCAAACAACGAGGGCAATAAAGTAACCGTAAAATCACCATACGGTACTTTCGAATATTAAAAGCACTCTTGTAGGCTTGGTCGTCAGAATTCGTTCTGACGGCCTTTTTTATTTAAACTTACTCTCCCGCTCGGAGCACAGGCGTCTCGTCTTTATTATGAGCTTCTTACGACCAAACCTACTGGAATCACGGGGATAAAAAACTTTACGTTTTTATTACTTCTTCAATCTATTTTCGTACCAGACAACATTCCCTGTTGCTCGCCCGGCATTAATAATATCCAAATCACCATCATTATCGACATCGACCAAACGAAGATCATAAGATTCCTGATCCGTCGCAACTACATGCTTAGTAAAATTGCCATTGCCATCATTTTCATACCAGGCAACCACCTTAGAACCTAATCCACAAGTCGCTAAATGAGTGTCGCCGTCACCGTCAATATCAGCAACATCAAGCGAGTGTGGTTCAATCATACTTGTATCGATTTCACTTGCCTTCCAATCAGGCCCTTTAAACCAAAGAACACCTTTACCATGACCGCGAGTCGCAATGAGATCCATGTGCTCATCGCCATCAACATGAGCCGGTATGATATTAGTCGCATGTAACTGATTATCTGAAATCATCTGTTTACGCCATGGCATTTTAGGGTCTTTACCAGAATACCAGGCTGCAAAATAATCGCCATTCTTAAATGGCTTGCCTTTCGCTCCTGTGACCAGATCAGTCAAACCATCACCATTTAGGTCAGCACAAGCAAAGTAGTGAGTGCCACCAGGTGCATCTTTGTCTGCCAAAGAGTAAATACTCCAAGCGCTCTCTTTATTTTGCCCCGGCTCCAACCAGCAAATAGATTCTGGGTATTTTCCGCCATTTACAAAACTATTTGCAACAAGTTCCTCTTTTCCGTCCTTATCGACATCATAAGCAATCAGGCAATGCGTCCCCTTAAGCTCATTTGAAATGGTCCGTAGTTTCCACTCTTGCGTCAAAGGTTGATCCGGACACTCCAACCAGAAAACTTCTTTACTGCTACCAACAAAATCCAGATCTCCATCATTGTCGACATCCATTAAACAGCTGTGCATACAACTTTCTCTGTGCTGCTTATTAATTAATTTAGCGACTCTATGCTTATCTTGATGGCCTTCTCCATGCCTTAGCCAAACCTCTCCTGCAGTGGAAGAAATAATTTCCATCTTTCCATCACCATCATAATCTGCTGCTAAAACAGAATTTGACCGACCGGTCTTATCTATTTCATGTGGGATCCAATCACTTGCCCACAGGCTACCTAAACACATAAAAGCTGTAACAAATATTCTCATAAACACTCCTGTTTTTTTGCACAACACATACACTAAAGTAAATAAGTCGCCCACACTCCGAATGTTACAATAAGCTCAAAATAAGAGATAAAATAACTCCCGTCAATAACCTCCTTGTGCGACCATCCAAAAACGGATATGCCACAACCTCTACAAAGTCATATTCATCTTAAATTCAATAACTTAAGAATAAAAAACACAAATATGACTTTGCATATCATAATAGATGTAACGAAACAAAGGAGAGGCCGAAAATGAAATAACTACTAGTCGCTGCAGACTTCAGAGAAAGCAATTCACAGGCATGTGCAAAGCAATCGTTTTTGCCAAGCGGCTAGAAGCCGAAACCACTCTGGTTTATGCCATAGAGTACATCCCTTACTACCCGTATTACCGTATTATCCATACAACGAGAAGCAATTCCGTGAAGACTGCTACAACAAGATCAATAAGCGGATAGATGAGCAAAAAGAAACCTTCAAAGCCGCTGGTGTGAAAGTTAATAATAAAATCACCAACAGTGGCAAGGCCTACGAAGTTATCTGCAATGCTGCTGACAAAATCGGCGCTTGTGCGATCATCGTCGGAGTTGGTGAACATTTTATCTTAGAGAACCTTATTGGTTCTACAACAGAAAAAGTGACTCGCTTAGCAAAGCAAAATGTCATGGTCATCAATCCTCTGAAACAAGGTGACATTCATAAAATTCTCTGTGCCTACGATTTTACAGAAAGCGCAGATGCCACCTTAGAAAAAACGGTGAACATTGACAGACTTATGAATGCTGAGCTCGACATACTTCACTTCATTCAAGAAAGTGCCTACAAGACTTTTAAAAATGCAGGAGAAGATGTCACTCTCACGATCGTTAAAGCAAACCTTTTGCAAGCTACTCAAAAGATTCGAGACAGTATAGATATCACCATCAACTGTCATGTTCGAAAAGGAAAGCCGGCATTTGAAATATGCGACTTTGCGAAAACCGAAAACACTGAACTTCTAGTCATAGGAGCCAGTGGGAACAGCGCCATAACAAGACTGTTCCTCGGTAGTAACAGCAGTCATGTACTACGCAAAGCACCATGTTCTATCATGATTACGAGATTAACCCAGGAGGCGAATATGAGCAATTTTGTCAGCGAGTCTGGCTACGACATGGAAGAAAAATACTTCTATGAAGCAGAAAATCGAAACTGTCCGCGAAGCACGAGCCGCTACCAGAAAAGCTCTTGAAAAGAGCTACAATGGATGAAGTGCCCGAAGTGTGGAGAGGATATGAAAAAAGTGAAACTCGAAGGAATCCTGGTAGATAAGTGTGGCAACTGTGCCGGAGTCTACTTGATTAAAGCAGAACTTGAACTTTTAACCGATCACAAAGAGTCTGAGTCTTTTTCAGAGAATGACTGAGATCTTCAAATAAGCAAAAAGCCCTTAAAACCTAGGGCTTTTTATTTTTAGTCGTCTAGCCTTCAAACCGACAAGGTATCAGAGCCCCTTTTCTGCCAGATCACATCCCTGAAACCTGTGAAGCGAAGCATCTGAGACCTTGATCTACTCAAAACCTTCTGGCTTATCATTAAAGACATACTTCTTATCTGGATTCGAAACATCCTTAATCACATTCTCTGGAACTTTGTGCTCCGCTCTTAAACTATTTAACTCTTCTTTTAATCTCTTAACTTCTGCAGCGAACTCTGGATTATTGTACTGATTCTTCATTTCTTTTGGATCAGAGTGTAGGTCATACAGTTCCCATTCATCGATATCATAGAAATACATCAACTTATAGCGGCCGTCATAAACACCTTCGTGACGCTGAACCATGTGCCAACCTGGGAATTCGTAATAGTGATAGTAGTGAGTTTTACGCCAGTTCTGAACAGTCTGACCCTTAAGAATTGGTACAAGGCTCATTCCCTGCATATCTTTTGGCTGCTCTGCACCAGCAATTTCGAGAAATGTCTGAGCAAAATCAAGATTTGAAACTAACTGTGAATTGATTGAACCCGGCTTCACTTTTCCCGGCCATTTAATTAACAATGGAGTTCTATAAGACTCATCATACATAAAGCGCTTATCAAACCAACCGTGCTCTCCAAGATAAAAACCCTGATCAGATGAGTAAATAACTACGGTATTTTTCTCAAGGTCATTTTCTTTGAGATATTTTAGAACACGACCGGCACTTTCATCAACTGACTTAATGCAGCGGAGGTAATCTTTAAGGTAACGCTGATACTTCCAACGAATAAGATCTTTACCTTTCGGTTTATCTTTTATCAACCTGGCATTTTTTGGTCCATAAGCGGCATCCCAGGCTTTTAATTGTTCAGGAGTCATACGCTTTAACTTTCTTGCCAACCTCCCCTTCCTATCAAACTCTTTTACTTTCAAGTCACTGGCCATCTGCATTGTCACATGAATCGTCATATCCTGCTCTTTGGCAGCACGGCCACGACCTTCATAAGAATCAAAAAGAGTATCCGGTTCTGGAATCGTCACATCATCATAGGCATTCAAGTACTTTATAGCTGGGGACCAATCGCGATGCGGTGCTTTATGTTGCATCATAAGCATGAAAGGCTTTGACTTATCGCGTTGCTGATGCAACCATTTTAAAGCTTTATCGGTCACTACTTCAGTACAGTAACCTTCAACCTTAATTTTACCGTTTGGAGTTTTGAAGTCAGGATTGTAGTAACTCCCCTGACCCGGTAAAACTTCCCAGTGATCAAAACCCGTTGGCTCACTACCTAAGTGCCATTTACCTATAACCGAAGTTTGATAACCAAGCTTTTGAAGCAATTTGGGGAAAGTCTGCTGTGAGCCGTCGAATCTGGTAGTTTCATTGGTCATAAAGCCATTCAAGTGACTGTACTTTCCAGTAAGAATAGTAGCTCGGCTAGGCCCACAGATCGAGTTTGTCACCATACATCTCTTAAATAACATCCCTTCCTTAGCTATACTGTCTAAATGAGGAGTCGGAGCAACATCTTTTAAACGACCGCCATAAGCACTGACTGCCTGAGTTGCATGATCATCTGTAAAGATGAAAAGGATATTTGGTTTTTCGGCAACTGCAGTCAAAGCAAACGCCGCGAGAACACACATAAATATTTTTTTCATTAATAGCACACCTTGTTTGATAACATCATTATATCAATACATAGATTGATAAGCACTGATATTACGAAACTGCTTTTGAAAAGTGACAGGAATTGCCAAAAGACTTCATGAAACTCAACTTAGAACATTTTCATCTAATATTTGAATATTATCTTCACGCGCCAAGAAATATACAATTTTTTTCACCTTTCCATACCCTGGTGATTTCAATGAATGAAATAGATTGTTTTACTGTATGTTTAATGTGTGAGTATCTATCGATGAAAAAATTTACCCTTATCGAAATGTTGGTCATTATTTCAATTATCGGCATTTTAATTTCCCTACTCTTACCCTCCCTTTCCAAAACAAGAGAAACAAGCAGAAGAACTGTCTGTCTTTCAAATCTGAAACAAATTGGGCTCGCCTACACAATTTATATCGATAACCACAGCACCAAAATTAACCTACAATGGGGCTGGCACTCAGCCATGGGAAGGAACCCAAACAATCCCGACAGCCTTGCAAAAGAAAGGCTGCTTAACCTTTATGTAGACACTAGAACTTTAGCAGAATGCCCTGGAGATCTTGGGGATGCACTTAGCAATAATAACAGCTGTTATAAAACATTTGGCACTAGCTATATAACCCCATATAATCATAACGCCTTTGGGGTTGAATCAGTCACTAGCAACACGTCACCAAAGAGCATCATGGATTTCGACACTCCAACAAAGAAAATCCTTACTGCGGACTTCAGCATGTGGACAAACAGGAACTGGAACGATGCACGAACAAAGTGGCACTGGAAAGGAAATCAAAGACGAACTAACATGCTTTTTATGGATATGCATGCAGAATTCTTTAGCTTTCCAGCCAATTATAATTCCAGAGCACATGGTGACTATCCGAACCCGGACACCTGGGGATTTTACTAAAAAAACTTGCTTCTCTCTTTCTCGCCCTTCTTATTGAATATGGTTTAGGAATTAAACAAACGGGAATAGGAAGTGTGAAAAAGTTCACTCTCATAGAGCTTTTAGTTGTCATATCTATTATTGGTATTTTGACTTCAATCATGCTTCCTTCACTTCAAAAAGCCAGAGGCGAAGGCAGAAAAGCCATATGTCTAAACAACCAGAAGCAAATTGGCCTGATTTATACACTTTATACCGATGACCACAATGATCAGTTCAACTGGCAAAATAGCTGGCACGATGCTTTAGGAGCAGATCCAAATAATCCAGATAGTCTCAACAATGGCAGGCTTCTTAACATTTATGTTGATACCAGAAAAATTGCCGAATGCCCCAGTGACCTGGGTGACCCTCTGCACAATAAAGACAATTCCTACGATTCTTATGGCACAAGTTATATTGCGTCCTTTGCCCATAATACTTTTAGCATATCATGGGTCACCTCTAATGGCAACCCAAGAAGAGTGGCTGAATTCGACAATCCTGTCCAAAAAATACTCCTTGGCGACTTCCCCCTGCACACCAACCGCGATTGGGCCGACAGCCGTGCACGCTGGCACTCAAATGGAGCCAACCGCAAAGTCAACATTCTCTGGCTCGATATGCATGCTAAGCCTTTCACTTTTCCCTCTGCTTTTAACTCAATCGCACTTTGGTCTACTCCAGATGCTGGTATCTGGGGATTTTATTAATGAGAAAAATGCAAACACCCTTCACTCTTATCGAGTTATTAGCAACCATTGCCATCATAATCATTCTTATGTCTCTTATGATACCATGCATTGCCAAAGCCCGCTTAAAAACAAATGGATCTATCTGTATAAATAACCTTAAACAAATTAGCATTGCCTGTTCCTTTTAAGGAGATGAACACTCTGGCCATCTCAAATACCAAAAAGGATGGCAGAAATCTCTCGGGGCCAACCCCAATAAACCTGATGACCTTGCTCAAGACAGACTTCTCAACCTGTGAGTTGACACCGGAAAAATTGCCGAATATCCATCTGATATAGGCGACGCTCTACACAACAAATCAGCTGCTATGAATCTTACGGGACAAGCTAAATATCGTCATACCAACGCAAAGTTTTTGGCATAGACTGGATAGTTACAAAAATGGGCCAGGAAACCCGCAGCATAAACTATTTCAGCGACACAAACAGAAAAATACTAATTGGTGACTTCCCTCTGTACCGCAACCGCTCCTGAAATGACATGAGAAGTCGCTGACATGACTGGGGAGAGCGCAGAAAAATAAATATTTTATGGCTGGATATGCATGCTACCCCCATACCTTTCCACTTGAGTTCAACACCATCTTAGGTGGAGCTGATGTCGACCCTGACCGCTGGGGCTTCTACTAATCAGCCCGGAACCTTTACTCCACTTTCTGCATGCTTTTTATATTGCTTTGCCGTCATTCCGGTAAACTTCTTAAAAGATCTCGAGAAGTGTGACATATCGTAAAACCCTAAAGACTTACGTAAATCATCCACCTTAAAACCTGCAGCAAGCAAGGCTTTTGCCTTCTCCATCTTCCTTTTAAAAATATACTTTGCAGGAGGCAACCCGACTGTTTTCGAAAAGAGGTCTGCAAAGTAACTCTCTTCATACTCACATACAGCTGCCAACTCAGCTACTCGTATCGGTATATCAAGGTGTCTTTCTATGTATTTAAGAGCAGGCTCCAACTTCAGAAAAGTCTGACTTTCTTTACTGACCGTAGCCTGCGCTAAAAAAGGAGAGCAAAGCTGCTGAATGATCGCCGGCATCTCTAATTCTTTTTGAGAACAATCACTTTGATCCAACTGAAAAAGTCTCTTGTAAAGCATACCAGATAAACCTTCATAGCTAATCGGTAACTCATAAGGGCAATCAATGTGATCGAGTAAATCAATCGTATCAAAGATCCTGACATGAAAGTGAAACCAATCTAAAGAAAACTCCTCCGGACAGCGATAGGTAATATAACGGTTGGTAGGAAATAAGTACGACTTGCCCGGTTCAAGCACATAGGCCTTACCTTCAATAGTAAACTCTGCATATCCCTTCCGAATACAATAAAGGTGATCCTCTGTGAGGAACTTACCCTCACAACGCCACTTAGTATTCAGATTTATATAGCTACCAAAGCAAAAGCGGTAAGTACAAAATTTCAGAATATCATTAATCAACTTTCATCGCTCCATATCACAGACCCAAGAAATATACAATTATTTTCAAGAGATTTCCAGCAGTATAATTTCAATCATTGAATCATAGTTTGCCATTGTGCGAAATTTACAGGTGTTTGAATGATTAAATCCTTAACTCTACTGACTCTCTTACTGAGTTTTTCTTTACCGGCAAAAGAAATCAGCTTTAATAAAGAAATCCGCCCCATCCTTGCTGACAGGTGCTACCATTGTCATGGACCGGATGAAAAGGAAGGCCAAAAAGGCGGACTGCGTCTCGATGATGAAAAAAGTGCAAAAGCCGACCTCTATTCCCTGAAAAGACAAAAAAGAGGCTTGAAACCACTTTCTGTTGAAGCTGCTAAGAAAAAAGCCCGCTTCGCCATCATTCCAGGCGATGCCAAAAACAGTACAGTTATTCAAAGAATCCTGACTGATGACGAAGACGACATCATGCCTCCAATTGACAGTCATCTAACTCTGACAAAAGAAGAAAAAGAGCTTCTTGTAGAGTGGGTAAATCAAGGCGCCAAGTGGGAAAAACACTGGGCTTTTGTAAAGCCTGTAAAGCAAACCCTTCCAACTGATTTCAAAAATTGGCAAAATAACGCTATCGATGCCTTTGTTGCAAAGCAAATGACTCAAGAAAAACTTTCGCCTGCTCCTGAAGCTTCAAAAGAAAAAATATTGCGTCGTTTATCTCTTATTCTTAGAGGTATTCCTCCCACTGTCGAAGAACTTGATGACTTCCTTAAAGATCGCGAACCACATGCTTATGAGAAATTCGCCGATAAGTTCCTTGCTGAGTCCGATACTGCAGAGCGCCTCACTTTAGAGTGGTTGGATATCGCACGCTATGGAGACAGTTCAGGTTTATTCGAAGATGAATACCGCAGCATGTGGCCCTGGCGCGACTGGGTTATAAATGCTTTCAATCAAAACAAACCATTTGATCAGTTTATTACAGAACAGGTAGCCGGTGACCTATTACCCAAAAGCACACTTGAGCAAAAAGTTGCTACTGGCTTTTACCGCAACAACCCGACTTCAAATGAAGGCGGTATCATCGAAGAAGAATACCTCATTCTTTATGCCGCCGATCGAGTTAAAACGACAGGAATCGCCTTCATGGGAATGAGCATGGATTGTTGCCAGTGTCACGACCACAAATACGATCCTCTTATGCAAAGCGAATTTTACCAAATGTCCGCTTTTTTCAGAAGTATTGATGAACGAGGTAAACAATTCGCGACCGCGGCGCCTTTCGTTCAAGTACCCTCTCCTGAACAAAACAAGGATCATACGGAACTTAAAAAATCTTTAGCTCAAGCTCAAAAGAAGTTAAAAAATCTGGAAAACTCACCATCAGGATGGAAAAGTCAAATTGAAAATGTGACCGAAATTGAGCTGCTTATTAACGGAAATAAAAAGCACCTTGTCTTAAATGACATTTCATTTGAAGGGCTCAAAAGCCAACCAAAAGTTATAGCTTCTAAAGAAACCAAAGGCCTTGAGAAGATTCTCGATGGTGACAAGACTACATTTATCGAAATCAAAGACAAAAACCCATCAATAAAACTGACTTTTGATCAGCCGGTTAGCTTTAAAAGCTTCACTCTGCAGCTTTCCAGGAAGCATAAAAAACACTACAAAGGCCTAAAGATTTTAATGAAAGACAAAGCTGATAAGATTATCAGCCAGGAGTACAACCTAAAGTTTGCTGAAGCCCTGACAGTGAAAGCGAGAACGCCTGACTCTCTTAACTTAGCATCAAGAGTTCCCAAGCTACAAAAAGAATTGGACAAGATAGATAAAGAAATTCCTAAAACAATGGTCATGAAAGAGCGTTCCAAACCTCGTAAAACTTACATTCTGGATCGCGGTGATTACGAAAAGAAACTTGAAGAAGTTCAAGCTGGCGTCCCTGAAGCCATTATGTCCTTCAAAGGTTATGAAGCTAATCGTCTTGGACTTGCCAAGTGGCTTGTTAATAAAGAGAATCCTTTAACCGCCAGAGTCGTCATTAACAGATACTGGCAGTTGGTTTTTGGTCGTGGCATTGTTTCTACTGCAGAAGACTTTGGTCTTCAAGGTGAACTGCCAAGTCACCCTGAACTCCTAGACTGGCTTGCAGTCGAATTTATGGAGAGTGGCTGGAACCTCAAACATATGCTGAAGCTAATGGTCATGTCTGCAACATTTAAGCAATCCTCTACTTTTACAAAGGAAAAGCTAGCTGCCGATAGAGATAACATCTTTTTGAGCAGGGGTCAGCGCATGCGTCTTCCAGCAGAACAGATTCGCGACAACGCTCTGGCGATTAGCGGTCTTTTAGTTAATGAAATTGGCGGCCCACCAGTTAAACCTTATCAGCCTCCGGGTCTCTGGAAAGAAAAAACCTCTAAGATGCCATTTGTGCATGATCACGGCGATAAACTTTACAGAAAGACCCTATATACATTTTGGCGACGTACAGCACCACACCCGTCCAGCGTGACTTTTGATGCCACTGACAGAACAACCTGTATTGCCAGACGCCGGCAGACAAACACTCCTCTTCAGGCGCTCGTCCTCTTAAATGACGTTCAGTATGTCGAAGCAGCTCGGGTCTTTGCGGAAAATATACTTTCTGGCAAAGGATCAATTAAAGATAAAATTCGCTTAGCTTTCCGTAAGGCAACTGCCCGCGATGCCAAAAGTCAGGAAGTCAAAATACTACTCAAAGAATATAGCTCTCGCCTCTGTTTTTATAAATCTAACGCTCAAGCTGCAAGCGATATCTTAAGTGCTGGTGAATATGAGCAAAAAGAAGATATTCAAAAAGCTGATAGAGCTGCATTCATGGCAGTCGCTCAACTAATTTTAAACCTCGATGAAACTATAACTTTGGATTAAGGAGAAGATAAATGAATACCCATTTCTCACCATTAAATAGAAGAAACTTCCTTAAATCCACAGCCGCAGGTCTAGGTTCATTTGCGCTTACTTCCATGCTAACTCAAGACGCCTCGGCTGGCGTGCACGTTCCAGGTCATCACTTCGCTCCCAAAGCCAAAAGAATAATCTTTCTCTTTATGAGTGGTGGCCCTTCACAACACGATCTTTTCGACTACAAACCAATGCTGAGGAAGTTCCACAAAAAAGAACTATTCAAAAATGGCAAAGAAGGCTTCATCGAAAGACAACAAAGACTTACCGGCATGACTTCCGGTCAAAAGAGTTTTCCAATTGCCGGCAATAAGTGGGACTTTAAACAACATGGGCAAAGTGGTGCCTGGGTCAGTGATCTCATGCCAAATATCGCCAAAATCAGCGATGACCTATGCTTCGTAAAATCCATGTATACCGAAGCTATCAATCACGATCCGGGAATGACTTTTTTTCAAACCGGTGCGCAAATTCCAGGCAGACCAAGTTTCGGTTCATGGATGAGTTATGGGCTCGGTTCTGAAAATAAAAATCTCCCAGACTACAGCGTGATGATTTCTCAAGGCAGTGGCCGTAAAGGCGGCCAACCGATCTATACCAAACTATGGGGAAATGGCTTTCTACCGTCTGTCCATCAAGGCGTACAATTCCGTGCGGGCAAGAACCCGGTTCTTTACTTGAAGAATCCTAAAGGCGAGACTACAGAAAATCGTCGCAAGATGCTCAACAATTTGCGCGAGCTCAATTCTCTGGCTCATGATGAACACATGGATCCGGAAACTCAAACTCGTATCGAGCAATACGAAATGGCTTACCGCATGCAAACATCTGTACCAGAAGCTTTATCGCTAAAAGATGAACCTGAAAGCACTTTCAAACTTTATGGGGAAGATGCCAGAACTCCAGGGACATTTGCCGCCAACTGCATTATGGCTAGAAGACAGGCTGAACGCGGAGTTCGCTTCATTCAGCTTTATCATAGAGGCTGGGATCAGCATGGTAACATTCCTGATCACCTACCAAAACAATGTAAGGATGTCGACCAGGCCACTTCAGGTTTGATAACCGATCTCAAACAACGTGGGCTTCTCAAAGATACCCTTGTTGTATGGGGCGGCGAATTTGGTAGAACGGCATACTGTCAGGGAACACTTACAGAGAAGAATTATGGCAGAGATCATCATCCTCGATGCTTTACATACATGATGGCTGGCGGCGGTATAAAGCCTGGTATTTCTTACGGCGAAACCGATGAATTCGGCTACAATCTTGTCAGTGAAGGAGTTCATATTCACGACTTCCATGCCACAATGATGCACCTCATGGGGATCGATCATGAAAAACTGACTTATAAATTTCAGGGAAGACGCTTCAGGCTAACCGATGTTCACGGACACGTCGTTAAGGATATTTTGGCTTAGATCCATCTAACTTAACATACAAGGTTATCTTCCACCAAGAAAAGGCGCCTCAGCTAAACTATGCTTTTACAAATCAAAGTATCACATCATATATTTTTATGAGTAAGTAAAGTCAAGAATTGTGTGATACGAGGATATACGAAAAAGTTTACTCTTACAGAATTACTGGTAGCATTTGCCATAATCGGCATACTCAATTCCATCCAACTGCCCAGTATTGCTGGCGTCAGATTGAAAGCAGTCAGTGCGGTCTGTAAAAGTAGTTAAAATCAAACAGGTAAAGAAATCTTTACAGGCACCGGTGATAACGATCAACTTATTAAGAATGATGAAATCTACAATCTGCCAAATTTTGCGAGTTGGTCATAACACTTGAGTATTGAAGATGGTTCCAATGCCTTTAACTGTCCAGTCTTATATGACAATATGAAAATATCCGGTGCAGAATATCATAAATTCAATGTTTATTATATTCCCGCTGAAGATGAAGGAATCAATTTAAATAATGTCGACGAATCCTCTTAATCCGTGATGGCAGCAGACTCATGGGATACCGGTCGCTGGGAATTCGGCTACGGTAACAATCGACCTGACAAATCAATCCCAATTATGATTCATCAGGAAAAGGCCAATCTGTTCTTTTTTGATCGACACGTACTGGCCTTTTCAAAAAATGGTTTACAGTCTGTAAGAGCTTTGTACTATGACAACAATGGCAATCAACATTTCTAAAAAGTAAAGTATGACAAAGATTGAGGAGCGATCACCATCCAGTAAAACCTTCCCTTGGTTCTTTTAAAAGAAACACTTTAATTTCAT
The DNA here is from genome assembly GCA_022446985.1 of Lentisphaerales bacterium. Lineage (GTDB taxonomy): Bacteria > Verrucomicrobiota > Lentisphaeria > Lentisphaerales > Lentisphaeraceae > JAKVBD01. The sequence goes on along the minus strand of JAKVBD010000037.1, from coordinate 6,387 downwards.
TGAAAGCCTCTTATAATCCTTAATGAATTTCAATCTGCACAACAAGACTTTTGCCAGTCTGATTAACTCCACAAATGGTGAAGTATGTTCTGACACTCTGTTCAACTATTATCAAGACGGACTAAACATATGGGCTGACTATGCAGGAGGTTCCATCAACCGGGGTTCACTTATTGGTAAATTTGTCAGTGAAAATGAGTTGGAATTCAATTACCAACACATCAATCAGAATGGAGAGCTAAAAGCCGGCTTTTGCAAAACAGTTATCACTCTTCATAAATCCGGGAAATTAAAACTTTCAGAATCCTGGCAATGGTTTACCGGTGATCATAGTTCTGGTCATTCAGTACTCATTGAACAGTAAGATACTTGTTACCTTGACCGCGAAAGTAATTATTCTAGTTTTGCATTTGTCTTAAAGTTAAATAAACTTACGAAACAATTCATCAATCAATTCTTTGTCATTACAACCACTACGTTCAACATCCATTTGTGAGACCTCATCCATTTGAGCATCAACAAATTTCCGAAGGTCATTATAACTCGAACTGCTATCTTTCTCAGTCAAGAATTTTTTCTCATCTATAAGCTGGTCAATTCTTCCAGAAACCTCTTTACCAATCAAAGGTTCAATCAGCATATCCTGAAAACACACAGGAGGTACTGTTTTGTACTCAATGATCCAACGGCATGCCATGATTGGCCGCAAAGCATAAAAGAGTTTCTTTATGTTGAACGTCGACTGAGTCAAGTGCTTATTCCAAGTTGATTTGGCCGTTCCGAGATAATGCCCGATTGCTCTTGAAGGGTTAAAAAAGTCTTGCTGAACTTTACGAATTTCTTCTGCGAAGCCATCCCTTTCATGATAAACAATCGGTGAATTTAACCATTCATAAACTGACATATTATTCCCGCTAAAAAGCCGTAATGCTTTCTTAATATCCCAGCCATTAAGATCCAAAAGGTCGTCAATTGGGAAATCCATTGTATCTTTAAAGTCATAAACTGTTAAATATTTTTCACGCGGTAAGGCATAAATAAAACGTACATCAAAGTCTGAATCTTTGGATTCAAAGCCCCAGGCTCTGCTCCCACTTTCACATGCATACAGCACCTTAATTCCAGTACTTTCAATTTTATAAATTTCTTCTTTGATTCTTTCCAACATATTCTTTTACCAGCAAGGGTGCCGATGCTCCTTATTTTACTCTGGATTGCCAGAGCTCATATATTTCTAGATGCAGTTGATCTATCTTGTCCACATCAACTGCTTCTGGAATTTGAGTTTTTTTATTTAAAGCTTTCATTTCCTCAGCCAAAGATTCAGCTTTCCCCAATAATTCATCATAAGAAAATTTACCGGATCGGATGCCGAGCAGAAATTCCCTCTTATCACCGGAAAAGCTCACAAGAGGCTCACCATTTTTCAGAATATTAATTCCAGAATAAAGCAATCTTATGGTATGCATCATATTCTTAGCGTCGTAATCAAGGTCTCCAGTCTCTTGTTGCTGCCAACGATTCTCATTTCGATTTAAAGTCCATTGCGAATAATGCTTATGATCTTTCAAAGCTCGCTGAAAAGCTTCTTCATTAACTGTCAATAATCCCGCCAGCCTGGTTACTTCATATTCCTTGGGAATACTCTGACACTTAATCTGACCATCTTCTGCAAAAACCCCTCGAGCTCCTTCTCCTACCTTATAAAGCCGGTATACACCTTTATGATGTTCCAATGATGACACTTCATATTGACCAAAGTCTATACTCAAATCTTTCACTGCAACAGGTCTCAATTGCGACTCTGCATCAACCGGAGTTATCCAGCAGTAATCAGTCCTTTTAGGGGGATCAACTGGCTGTGGATTATTCACCCACTTGTTACGGCCTTTAGCTTTTTTTATTTGAGCTTCGGCATATCTAAGATGTGGATCAACACACTTCTTTGAAATGAAGATACTTCTATTACTTAAAAGTAAATTCATTTCAGGAGAAACTGTCTGATGATACTCCTTGTCAACGTATAGCATCTCAATAATATTCGGATTTGCTGTTGAAGCTAACTCAAGAAAGCGCCGCAGGCTGTAATATGATACATCGTTCCTGGCATCATTGACCTGCTCTATAGTTTCTTGAAGCGACAAGTACTTCTCCGGAGGAATAATGAAAATCCCTTTATAGTCTCTATCACTGCTATCAATATTTAAGCTGTAACTATGACTGCCACTTAAAACTCTGTAGATTACATAGTCTGATTTTTCCAAACTTTCTAAATTCATAGTCTGCCACTCTTTTTTTATCGAAAATCTACTTAAAAGAATATTTCCTTGACTACCGGTCAATGCAATTTCTTACGCTAACAAGAACTCTCAAATTATATCTAATTAAGCTGAAACAGCTGTCATATATCCCTGCTACGACTGGAACTTATAAAAGATGGATGTATTTAGGCGCTAGAAATTTGTGTCATAGATACATGAGCTCTTAAAAAATTTATGATTCTGGAGAAAATTCATGGGAATGAATATAACTGAAAAAATTATGGCCAATGCTGCCGGAAAAGATTCCGTCAAAGCCGGCGATAATATCTGGGTGAACATCAATGTTCTAATGACCCACGATGTCTGCGGACCTGGTACAATCGGTATTTTTAAAGATAAATTCGGCGCCGATGCCAAAGTATTCGACAGAGAAAACGTCGTCATCATCCCGGACCACTACATTTTTACTGAAGACAAACGCGCTCACAGAAATATCGATATCCTCACTGAGTTCGCCAAAGAACAGAACATCCCTAACTATTATCAGCCTGGAACTGACACTTACATGGGAGTCTGCCACGTAACACTTCCTGAAAAAGGTCACGTTCGCCCAGGTGAAATCATTCTTGGAACTGACTCTCACACTTGTACTCACGGTGCTCTTGGTGCTTTCGCTACTGGCGTAGGTAACACTGATGCAGCTTTTGCAATGGGTACCGGTAAGACCTGGTTGAAAGTTCCTGAGACTATCAAGTTCGTTCTTAATGGTAAGATGCCAAAAGAAATGATGGCTAAAGACCTTATCCTTTACATGATCGGTGAAATCGGTTTTGATGGTGCAACATATAACGCTATGGAATTTGCCGGCGAAGCTATCGAAGACATGTCCATCGAAGACAGAATGACTATCTGTAACATGGCAATTGAAGCCGGTGGTAAGTCAGGTATCATCGCTGCTGACGCAAAAGCGGAAGAGTACGTTAAAGCAAGAACTGATGTACCTTATACTCTTTTCCAGTCTGATGAAGATGCCGACTATAAGGCTGTCTATACATTTGACGTAAGCAAAATCGAACCGACTGTTGCTGCGCCAAGTGCTCCAGACAAACGTCGTCCAATAAGCAAAGTTGTCGGAACTGAATTGACCCGCTCTTACATCGGATCTTGTACCGGCGGTAAAATCAGTGACTTCGAAGCTGCTGCAATAGTTTTAAATGGTCATAAAGTCAGCATCGACACATTTATCGTTCCTTCAACTACTTTCGTTGAAGCGCAGATGAATGAGTACAAGATCGGTGATAAGACTTACATGGAAATTTTTAAAGAAGCTGGATGCCGTATCGGTCCTCCATCGTGCTCTGCATGCCTTGGTGGTCCAGACGATACTTTTGGTAGAACACACGGTCAGGAAATCGTCGTTTCTACGACTAACAGAAACTTCCCTGGCCGCATGGGTTCTATGCAGTCACAGGTTTATCTGGCATCTCCTTACGTTGCCGCAGCCAGTGCCATCACTGGTAAACTAACTGACCCAGCCCCATACCTCTAAGGAGTACGACATGAAAGACATTATCAGAGGCAAAGCTTTCGTTCTTTGTAACGACATCGATACCGACCAGATCATTCCTGCAAAGTATCTTTCTTACGACCCTTCTAACCCGGAAGAGAAAAAGTACTTCGGTAAATACGCCCTTTTCGGTGTGCCTGAAGGTCAGTCAGGTCTTCCTGGCGGTGACATTCGCTACGTCGAAGAAGGTTTCACATCTGAGTACAGCATCGTAATCGGTGGTAGAAACTTTGGTTGTGGTTCTTCTCGTGAGCACGCGCCATTTGCTATCAAAGAAGCTGGTGGTGAAGTTGTTATCGCTGAATCATTCGCAAGAATCTTCTTCCGTAACTGTGTAAATGGCGGTTATGTTGTTCCTTACGAAGCAACTGAAAAGCTTAACGACAAAATCGATACTGGCGACGAACTGGAAGTCGATCTGACTAAAGACATCGTTAAGAACCTAACAAAAGGCGAAGAATACTCTCTAAATCCACTAGGCGACATCAAGGGTATTCTTGAAGCCGGTGATGTATTCGAATACGCTAAAAAGATGGGAATCTAAACTCCCTATTTTTAGACAGGATTTACAAGATCAACATGATTAGGGGTTTTATTATTTAATTTTTAAAATCCCTTTCTTGGTTTTAGTGTTTTTAGTGAACTAAATGGTAGTTAACTGATTATATTTCTCCGCGCCTCTGCGCCTCTGCGTGAGTTCTACTTAAAGTTCTTTCGTGAGTTTGGTGCTTTTCGTGGACCATAATTAGATTGCAGAAAAAAATCATTTTCACTTGCTTCATAGAGGTAAGTGATTATGATCTATGACACTTTTTGAGAAACAGGAATTATGGCAATGACGCCAGGGAATACAAATGAATAAGGTACAAATTTTTGATACGACCCTGAGAGATGGGCAGCAGACCAAAGGAATATCCTATACGGTTGAAGACAAGATCAAAATTGCCCGTATTCTAGACGACCTGGAAGTCACTTACATCGAAGGCGGATGGCCAGGAGCCAGCCCGAATGTCGATGAATTCTTTGAAGCCATGAAAAATATTGAACTGAAAAATGCCAAGCTTACGGCATTTGGCTCAACCCGTCGTGCTGTCAATCCACCAGAGAAAGACATCCTTCTCAACAAGATCATCAACTGTGGTGCATCTGTTGCCTGTATCTTCGGTAAATCGTGGGATCTCCATGTCACTGAAGCCCTGAAGATCACTCTGGAAGAAAATTTACAAATCATCGAAGATTCTTTGGCATACTTGAAAGCCAACGGCATGGAAGCACTTTACGATGCCGAACACTTCTTCGATGGCTACAAAGCAAATCCTGAATTTGCTCTCGAAACTCTCAAGGCTGCCGAAAGAGGCGGTGCTGAGTGCTTGATCCTTTGCGATACAAATGGCGGAACCATGCCAAGCGAAGTCGCTGAGATCATCGAAAAAATTACCCCGGAGCTAAAAACTCCATTGGGAATCCACGCTCATAACGACACCGAACTTGCTGTTGCTAACTCAGTAACTGCTGTTCAAAAAGGTGCCGTTCACGTGCAAGGTACCATCAATGGCTATGGCGAAAGATGCGGTAACGCCAATCTTTGCTCAGTCATTCCTAACCTCCAGATCAAACTTGGATTTGAGTGTATTCCTGAAGAGAACCTTTCAAAACTAATGAAAGTATCTCACCATGTTTCTGAGATTGCCAATATGGCGCCAATCGACAACCAGGCGTATGTCGGCCTGAATGCCTTTGCCCACAAAGGCGGTATTCACGTCAGTGCGATCCTCAAGAATTCAGATACTTACGAACACATCAAACCAGGTCTAGTCGGCAACAAACAAATCGTCACAGTTTCTGATCAGGCTGGAATGAGTAATGTCATTTATAAAGCTGAAAAGTTCGGCATTGAAATCGACAAGAAAGATCCTCGTTTGAAAGAACTTGTTAAAGAAGTTAAAGACTTAGAAAACTGCGGTTACACTTTCGAAGAAGGCGAAGCTTCATTCGAACTTCTCATGCGTCGTACACTTGGTCTTTATGATCGCTTCTTCACTCTTGAAGGTTTCCGCGTTATTGATGAAAAACGCGGTCATGATGATCAGGTCATCGTTGAAGCGACTGTAAAAGTCAACGTCAATGGCGAGATCTTCCACACCGCTGCCATGGGCAATGGCCCGGTTAGTGCCCTTGATCACGCTCTACGCAAAGCTTTAGAGAACATTTACCCAGAAATCAACGCTATTCACCTGACAGACTATAAAGTCCGTGTATTGAACAGCAATGGCGGCCCAGATGCCATGGTTCGCGTCCTGATCGAATCTACTGATGGCGAGAACATTTGGGGAACTGTCGGTGTTTCGACAAATATCATCGAAGCCAGCTGGCGTGCCCTAATCGACAGTATCGAGTACAAGCTTTTAAAAGATAAGTAAAAGCTGACTCTCCCTAAAATTAACTTCAATTCAACTTATAAGTGCAACACCTATTCTTTTTCTTAAATCAATCCCAGTTAATTTTTGGAATACTTCATATGGTGTTTTAAATCCTAAGACTTTTCTTGGTCTACTGTTA